>NZ_JADEXI010000169.1:0-8215 GCF_015207185.1 Microcystis sp. LEGE 08355
TTGCGTCTTCATCGGCCCGCGTCCTGTAGGGGCGAACCATTCGGGTAAACAATCTACGGTTTCACCGATAGGTTATTGCCCGAATGCTTCGCCCGTACTCTTTGCCGCAACCCCCTAGATAGAGTCCTATAGCAGCGGGCAGAAGGCAGTATTTTCGACGCTTTTGACCCCTTTTAGAGAGATTCTTCGCTCACGGAACCATCTTCCTGCACCCAGGCGAGATTTTTAATCATTCGATCGCGGGCATAGGTGCGAATTTCTGCCTCGCTGCGACCTCCTAAATCGATCGCCACCCTCAGATTCGGATCACTGGTGCGAAGGGAACGAGCTTTACTAAAAGTCGCTATCTGGGCGTTATTACCCAAAGGTATAAGCAACCAGTCGAGGGGAGGAGCCTGGGTGGGTAAAGTCTGCCCTGATAATAAACTTTCGTGCAGTTCTTCGATATTCAGGGAAAAACCGATACCAGGAGCCGATTGACCCTGGGGATGAAAAACGCCCAATAATTGATCATAGCGTCCGCCCTGGCCTAAAATACTGAGATTTTGCTGGTGATCACTAACCGCTTTAAAAACGATGCCGGTGTAGTAATCAAAGGTTTGAATCAGACTTAAATCGAGAATTAGGGGAAAGGGTTCAGAGCGATCGGCATTAAGCAGCTCTACTAGGGATTTAAGGTTATTAACGGCTTTTTGGGCTGATTCTTCCTGGGCCAATACTGCCACTTGTGCGAGAACATCGTGAGGATTACCGCGCAGCTGGAATAATTGTCGGGCTTGCTGCCGGAGGGTTTCGTTGGGATAGGGAAGATTTTCGAGGCTAACGTAGTCAAGGAGGGCTAAACAGCGTTTCACCTGTTCCCGCAAAGGACCGGGAAAAGGGGAAAGTAGGGAACGAGTCAAACCCGCTTCTCCTAGAATAATCTGCCAGTTAGGGACGGCCAAACCATCGAAACAGTCAGCCAAGAGCAGTAAAATCTCGGCGTCAGCTAGTAAACCGCCGGAAAAGAGCAGTTCTACCCCCGCTTGATAGAATTCCACTTGACGACCGTGATAACCGGCGCTAGGGCGACGAAAAACGTTGGCCCGATAACAGAGACGTTGGGGATAGGACTCCCCACTCATGCGGGAGACGGCACTGCGGGCAATGGAAGCGGTTAATTCAGGGCGTAATCCCGATAGTCCTTGACTATTCCCGTGCAGTTGGAGCACGGTGCTGGGATCGATCGCACCGCCTGCGGTGAGGGTATCGAGCCATTCAATGGTGGAGGTGACAATCCTTTGATAGCCCCAACGCTGAAAGACAGACTGAAGGCGATCGTTAATCCAGCCTTTTTGGGTAACTTCTAGGGGTAATAAATCCCTTGTCCCCGCCGGGGGTTGATGAATCATGGGAGTTTGCTAATCAAAATCGGTGGCACTGGTCAGTCCTATTTCACTTTACGACAAGTTGGGTTTAAAGCAGCAATTCTAAATTTGCCCTGTAGCAAGGCTTTTGGGGGTTAGTTCCCATAATAGGGGGTCAAATTCAATGGGATTGCAAATTTGATTTCACTCCCTTGACGGCGGCTTCTAGCGGAACATTGCGCGGAGGGAACTGGAGAGTTGATTGGCTGCCCGTGCGGCCACCAATCCCGAAAGGGCGGCGACCACTACTGTGGCAAGGCAGGTTAACTGGGCAGCCCCCGGTCCACCCACCCCCAGCACCATGGCCATGGCGGTCAGAGGTAGGCGATAGCCGCCGGCAATGCCGGCCGCTGCCCCTGCCGCACCCGCCAGATCCCCCGAAATCTCAAAGGTGGTTGCGAACACCCGGCCACTGAGGTCGCCGATCGCCAGAAAAGGGACAAACACGCCACCACAGCCCCCGGCTAAAACGGCAGCGGTGGTGGCGGCGGCCCGGAGCAGAGCTACCGCTAACAGATGGTAAGGAGTTGTTTCAGTGTTTTCGGCCCAGAGGATAGCGGCCCCCCCCGGTCCAAAAGCCGCTGCTGGAGTCGCCACCTGTCCGATCACGATCGCCAAGAATAGCATCACCAGGCCACCGATCAGGAGACGAGTGCCGGGCCTGTCCCGCAAGCCTCTGGCCCAGTAGATCGCCTCACCGGTGAGGGCTGTAATCGTGCCAGCGATCGCTCCGATCAACAAAGTGGCACCCACCGCATCCCAGAAGTCAGTCGGGGCAACCTGCGGCACGACTAGCCGGATCAGTTGCAGCTTAAAGGCAACGTTGACTCTCCATCCCACCAGTCCCCCTGCTAACATCGCCGCTGCCCGCTCCGGGGTGAGCGGAACCTGGCGTCGCTGACTCAACTCAAACATAAAGAAGCTGCCCACCAGCGGGATTCCCATCAGAGCAGAAACACTTGCCGCACCGCCACCGATGGCCAGGGGCCGCACCAGTTGACGCAGGGCTGGATTTATGCTACCCAACCAGGTTCCCGTGGCCACGCCAATATGAGCCGCCGGTGATTCTGTTCCCATGGGCGCACCCAGTCCAACGGTGGAGAGGATGGCCAGGGCGCGCAACGGTGCTAGATTCCAGGGGAAGCGCTCTTCCGCGCCAGATGCGTTGATCACGTCACCGGTCAGATCGGCGCGAGCAATGTCATGGGGGAAGGAGTACCAGTCCATGAGAGAACCCCAGCGGCCAGAGGCAGTGGCCTCCCGGGGAGCTAAGGTCTGCACGGGTTGCCCCCTACCCAGTCCAAACAGGACTAGCACTGCTAAGGTAACGCCCACCACAGGCAGCAGCAGTCGCCAAACGCTATCCAGTCCAGAGGCCCTATCGAGGGTTTGCTTGATCGCCTGGGTCAGCAGTACCGCGGCCAGAGAGCCGATCAAACCGCCGAGCAGGCCGCCAACAGCCCATGTGCCTACCCTGGTTAACAGAAGTTGTAGTTTGTTATTTAGCATCGTGCCAAGAAAGTTAAACTTTTATCGTTCCTATAGCCAGTCCATTGGAGTGGTCAAGCAAAACACCCTGAAAGTCTTTACTATATAGTTAGTAAAAGTATAGTCAATTATAAACAGACTGAATTCCATTTGAGAAATTCCCTTCACTTTTACTTCGAGAGATTAATTTCCTTGGCTGAACTACGCACCTCTCTATCCCATAGCTGAACGGATTTGGGAATGCTTTTCTTAGGATGTTGTAACTTGAAACCACTACTCAACGGATTTAGTATAAGTTAACATTTCAATTAGACGGTTATAAGGAATAGCAACAAACTTTTGGCTGTTAGCTTTGCCTATGTTAGCCTTCTGTTTCCAGCCGTCATTTTTGCCAATAACTAAAGCAGACTGAGGGTGTGTTAGCCAAAATTAACACACCATTAAGGTTATTTTTAAGTCAGAACCAGCCTCATTAGGGGATAGGTGTCTTAATTTCTTGCATAATCATCAACCTAAAAAGATTTAATCGTGTTCAAAGATTCGGTAACGTGAGCTTTAAAATCTAACATAGAATCAAAAATATGTCTGACGATTCCCTCTTTATCAATGATATAGGTAACTCGTCCAGGGAGGACGAATAAGGTAGCGGGAACACCGAATAATTTCCGCACTCGGTTATCGCTATCACTTAAAAGGGTGAAGGGAAGACTATATTTTTGGGCAAATTGTTGATGAGATTGAGGACTATCGGCACTAATCCCAATAACTTCCGCACCCGCGTCGGTAAAGACTTCGTAACTATCGCGGAAAGCGCAGGATTCTGCGGTACAACCCGGAGTATCATCTTTGGGATAAAAATAAATTACTAGGGATTTTTTACCGATTAAATCCCTGATATTAACCGTTGTCCCTGTTTGGGAAGGGAGAGAAAAATCGGGAACTCGATCGCCTACTTTTATAGTTGCCATAAGATTAATTAATTGATAGATAATCGTGGATAGGGTGATACTTTACATTCTAACCTTTTTTGGCCTTTTGTTTAGCGCGTTTAGCGGCAGCTTTGGCCGCTTTTTCGGCTTCAATGCGTTTTTGTTCAGCTTTTTGTTTTTCTTCGTCTAGTTTTTCTAGATAATAGTGATAATCTCCCGCATAGACAATTAATTCACCATCCCGAATCTCGACAATTTTGTTAGCTACCTGGGAGATAAAATAACGATCATGGGAAACAATTAAAACCGTGCCTTCATAAACTTTTAAAGCCGATTCTAACATTTCCTTGGCGGGAATATCGAGGTGATTAGTGGGTTCATCGAGAATTAATAAGTTAGCGGGAGCAAGTAACATTTTGGCTAAAGCAAGACGCGCTTTTTCGCCACCACTCAAGGATTCTACTTTTTTTAATACCGTTTCCCCACTGAATAAAAATCGCCCTAAAAGACCGCGAACTTCCACATCTTTCCAATCGGGAACTTCATCATGAATGGTATCTAAAACAGTTTTAGTTAGGTCTAAAGCTTCCGCTTGGTTCTGCTCAAAATAACTAGGAATAACGTTGTGTTTACCGATTTCGATCGAGCCTTCTGTGGGAGCTTCTAACCCAACAATTAAGCGTAAAAGCGTCGATTTTCCCGCACCATTCGGGCCTAAAAACGCCACTCGATCGCCCCTTTCTATTTCCAGATTTGCTCCCAAAAAGAGAATTTTATCATCGTAAATGTGAACAAGATTTTTAATCGTTACCACTTCTCGACCACTACGCACTGCTGGAGGAAACTGGAATTTTAAGGTACGCACATCGGCGATTGGTGCTTCAATTTTTTCCACTTTTTCTAATTGTTTTTCCCGGCTTTTTGCTTGGGTACTGCGGGTGGCACTGGCCCGGAACCGATCGACGAAAGCTTGCTGTTTTTCTAGTTCTTTTTGTTGACGTTCGTAGGCACTTAACTGAGCGGATTGTTGTTCGTATTTTTGCTGTAGGTAGGCAGAATAATTACCTAAATAAGTGGTAGAAACTCCCCTTTCAGTTTCGACAATTTTGGTACAGAGGCGATCAAGAAATTCCCGGTCGTGGGACACTATGACCATGGGAGTGGTTAAATCCTTGAGGAATTTTTCTAACCATTCAATGGTTTCCAAGTCTAAATGGTTAGTCGGTTCATCGAGGAGTAAAATATCGGGAGTTTGCAGGAGAATTTTGCCTAAACTCATCCGCATTTGCCAACCACCACTAAAGGAACTTACCAAGCGATCGCCGTCATCAATAGTAAAGCCCATTTCTGGTAAAATTTTCTCGATGCGGGCTTCTAATCCGTAACCATCTAACCCTTCAAATTGTCTTTGTAAGCGATCCAATTGATGAATTAAGCGATCTAATTCTTCGGGATCAGCTTTTTCCATGCGCTGGGGAATTTCTATTAGTTGATGGTGGACTTGATTCGCTTCTTGAAACACCGTCCAAAATTCCTCGCGTACCGTCCGACGGGGATCCACTTCAAATTCTTGGGTAAGATAGCCGATATGGAGACTGGTAGGACGGATGATCTCCCCAGCGGTGGGTTCCACTTCCCCCATAATAATCTTCAGTTGGGTGGATTTTCCGGCCCCATTGACTCCCACCAATCCGATGCGATCGCCAGTTTTTACTTCCCAAGTGACATCTTTTAACACTTCTCCCGTCGGGTAAATCTTACTAATTCTCTCTAGTCGTAGCATCGCTGATTTTTCTCCAGTCCTAGGCAGTTGAGACAGTCCGCCTTTATTGTAACATTTAGTTAAGCTTTACTGGTCTCTGTCAAGTTTTCTCGATTGAGCCACCTGACAGTATTTTTGATCTGAAAGAGATAATAATGTTTAATCCCTACCCCATAAAAAAAGAAACGGCTAGTTTGATCACCAAAGATGGAATTAGTTTAGCTGCCGATATTTATCGTCCCGATAGTAGGGAATCTTTTCCCATTTTACTAATGCGACAACCCTACGGAAAAGCGATCGCTTCTACGGTGGTTTATGCCCATCCTAGTTGGTATGCACGTCAGGGTTATATTGTAGTAATTCAGGATGTCCAGGGACGGGGAAACTCGACGGGAAATTTTAATTTATTTGCCCATGAAATTAGCGACGGATTAGAAACCATTGAATGGGTTTTAACTATTCCTAATAATACGGGTGTGGTGGGAATGTATGGTTTTTCCTATCAGGGAATGACCCAATTATATTCGGCTGCCAATGGTCACGGTGCTTTAAAAACTATTTGCCCAGGGATGATCGCTCACGATTTATATCGAGATTGGGGCTATGAAAATGAAGCATTTAATTTACAATATAATCTCGCTTGGGCAATACAATTAGCCGCAGAAACAGCTAGATTAAAAGGGGACGAAACAGCTTATCAAAAACTCTGGGTAGCTTCCCGAAATTTACCCCTTTTTGATCCTATTGCTGCCTCTCCCCAAATTCTGCAAGATTTAGCCGCCGATTCTTTTTATCACGATTGGATTACTCGTTATCTTCCCGATGACTATTGGCAAAATTTATCACCGCAAAACCTTTTAAAAAATATCGATTTACCGATGTTACATATCGGAGGTTGGTTCGATCCTCATCTCCGGGGAACTTTGAGTTTATACCAAGAAATGCAAGCGCGTTCTATCTATCCCCAACAGCTAATTATTGGTGCTTGGACTCATCTACCGTGGGGGAGAAAAGTAGGAGAGATAGATTATGGTCAACAGGCAATTAGTCCCGTGGATAAAATGCAGCTGCAATGGTTTGATTATTTCTTAAAAGGTCAGGAAACGGAGTTATTAAAAAATCCTCCTATGTATCTATTTCAAATGGGGTCTAATCAGTGGCAATATCTGGAAAAGTTTCCTAGAGAAAATCAGCAAATTTATTATCTTGCTAGTCAGGGTTTAGCCAATCTGCGCGAGGATGAGGGGAAATTAAGCGCGATTTTGTTAGAACCTGCGATCGAGGATACCATCGTTCACGATCCTTGGCGACCGGTCCCATCTTTAGGAGGTCATAGCGCCCTACCGGGGGGAGTATTCGACCGCACCATGCTAGACTGTCGCAGTGATGTGATTACCTACACTTCTCCCCCCCTAGAGAAAGATTTAACGATTTTGGGTAGTCCCCGTCTGGATTGTTATTGTCAAGCAGACGCGGTTAGTTTCGATATCTGTGCGGTGGTTTCTCAAGTTACCCCCGATGGTCGAGTTTTTAATATCACTCAGGGTTATAAACGGGTAAATAATCCCGAATCACCCCTAAATATTTCCATGCAAGCCACTTTTATCACTATTCCTCAAGGTTATAGCTTGCGTTTGAGTCTCAGTGCTTCTTGCTTTCCCGCACATCCCGTCAACGCGGGGACTGGCAGCCATCCCCACGCAAGTCGGGCGATCGATTTTTCTACTATCACAATTAAGGTTTTTTGTCAAGGAAATTTTCCTGCAAAATTGCTATTACCTTTAGTCGGGGAAAGCTAAACCGCTGCGGGGATCGCGAATGTATAAACCTAACACCAGGGAGGAGATAACCGTATCCCAGACGGGGGTGAATTTGGGAGCATCATCGACCCAATAATCCATAGTAATTAAACATTGAACTCCAGAACCAATACCCACGGCAATGCGCGAATAAGCTGGCCGATTTTCTTGGGGGTCGATGAATTGAATTTGCCCCCAAACAATGCGCGCTGTTTGACGTTTTTCTTGGATAACTTCGCCGATTTCGTGAGGATTGCGGCTATCTTCACGAGCTAACTTTTTGACCATTCCTTTCAGGGGCAATTCTTTCCAATCTCCGGGGGGAAGTAAATTATAGGAAACCTCTAAACGACAATCATCATTGGGGGGTTTTCTATCCAAAAAACGAAAGGAATTATCATCGGGTTCAAAATGCCAATCTTGAGGAACTTCAAAGCGAACTGCACCGCGACCAGCTACAAAAATACTGTTACCCGGACTAGATTTCCAGTTATGATCTGGATTTAAGTCGAGGGTTTCTTTGATCCATTGCAGATTGTGTTTTTTGGATTTAGCCATAGGGATAATCCTGCGATCAGAATCGGACTATAGCTGTCATTATACAGGCTTTTTCCTGAGAATTAAATAGGGTGCATCTCACTTTTGTAAATCTACTAAGTAAAACGTAGGGTGCGTTACTAACGCACCACCTATCATCAACTAAGTAGCCAGTTACAATCAAAGAACAGGAAATGAATCTCACTTTCGTAAATCTACTAAGTTGGGATTTTTAAAGGGAAACTCTCTTTTAAAATTGGGCGTTACTTCCGATTTTATCACTCACTCCAAGCT
>NZ_JADEXI010000170.1:0-8215 GCF_015207185.1 Microcystis sp. LEGE 08355
GAATAAGGGTGCATCCCACACTTGCAGAAATACCAACAATCAGCAATTATCAGTGACTCTTAAATTAGTACAAAAATATGAACAATCGCGTGTAAGCATCTCACAGTTAACCTAATGCGCGGGGGGTTTGGGGGCGTGGCGCCGCCCCCAAAAGCTTGGATTGAGTGATAAAACCGAAAGTAACGCCCAATTTTAGGAGAAAGTTTCCCCTTAAAAATCCCAAATTAGTAGATTTACCAAAATGAGATGCACCCCCTGAATACTGATAACTGAATACTGGCTCCCCAAAACGAAAACTTCGCACCTCACCCTTAAGATAACTGCTATAAATAGACTTTTAATAACCAAAGAAAGAGAGGAATAGTCAGAAAACTAGCAAGGGTAGTGACCACAACTGTGCGGGCCATCAAAGCGGCCGAACCACCGAATTCTGTGACTAAAATGACAGTATTAACGGCGGTGGGCATGGCACTTTGTAGGATGAGAATTTTTAGATCCATACCGGTTAATCCTAAACTATTGCCGATCGCAAATGCCAAAAGAGGAGCGACTAAAAGACGCAAACCGGCTCCTAATAATTCTAATTTACCGATCGCTAATTTTTGCTGAGATAATTGGATACCTAGGATAATTAAAGCCAAAGGAATTGCCGCTTCTCCTAGATAGCTAATACTTTTATCTAATTGCAGGGGAAGATGAAAAGAGAAAGTTTGAAAGCCAATGCCGATAAAAATTGACCAGATTAAGGGCAAGCGAAAAACTAAGCGAAATCCTGAAAGAAAGCTTTTTCCTCGCAAATAAGCGGGACTAATACCAAATAACAGAATACTAGAGCCAATCATATAGATTATCGCTCTTTCCAGTCCAGCCGCACCCAGGGCGAAACTAGCCACCGGTAAACCCATATTACCGTTATTAGGCATCACGGCGGCAGCCATGAGGCTTTTGCGGGTATCAGCATCGAGACCCAGACAATAGGCGATAATTTCGACGACAATCGCCATTACCAGTGAGATAAGAGCAAAACCTAGGAGAATTAAACCGATATTGCTGCCGGATAAAGTGGTGTGATAGAGTCCATCAATCACCAAAGCGGGGGCAAGAATATATACCGTGATTTGGGAAAGGGAACGCACTTCCACAGTGAGAATTTTTCCTGCTATCACACCGATGAGGATGATAAAACCCACTGGAATAATAGCGGAGAGGATGACAAGCATTAATCAGGTAAAAAGTAAATAGTAAACAGAAAAAAACTGATCTGATTTTTTAACGGATTTCTGTTATGTCTTCATATAAAGATTCGATCGCACAGTGAAAATCGATACTAGCTAGATAAATATCTGCTCCTTTGCTGTAGGGATAAAGAACCCAAAATCCTTCATCATGGCGACGAAAACAATCTACACTGATGCGTTCTTGACTGATAAGAAGGTATTCTTCTAAAGTTTCAAGGGAACGATAGTCGGCAAATTTATCGCCCCGATCTCGCTTCGCGAGCGCGTTGCGAGCAAAGGCAGCAGTAGTGGGGGATAATACTTCTACAACCAAGCGCGGATAACGGATAAAATCTTCCGAGAAAGACTGATTATCTCGCGAGTCGCAAGTGACCACAAGATCGGGATAAAAATAACTATTAGCTATTTCTAGACGAACTTTCATAGCTGTGGCATAGACAAGACAACCACTACCCCGCAGCCGGTTTTTTAAAAGCGTGGCTAAGTTGATAATAATCAAACCATGGGCTTTACTTGCACCGTCCATGGCGTAGGTTTGACCGCGAATGTATTCGTGTTTATCCTTGGCTATTCTCTCCGTTGCTAAATAATCTTCCGGGGAAAGATAGTTATAGTCAAAGTTAGTAATCATTTGGTTAAATCACTTTTATTGTCTCTAAAATCAATTCTAACTCTCGATCGAGGAGTGGTACATTTTCAAAAATTGTCTGACAAACACCTGCAAATTTTGCTGGTTGATTGGCAAATTGTTGAGCTAATTGACAGGCTCGGACAATATCTAGTAAAAAAGCCTTATCCCGCCACATAAATCACTTGCGCTGTCCCTAAAATCTCTCGTTGACGAATCCAATTATGACTCTGCTCGATCGATTTTTTCGTTAGCAAATCAACTTTCCGTCCCAATAAATTCTCTAATTCCCGTTTCATCCTCGAAAACTCCAGAAGTCCCCAAGAAACACTATCTTGGAAACTGACCAGTATATCAATATCGCTATCTGGACGAAAATCTTCCCGCAAAACCGATCCGAATAAACACATTTCATATATCTGCCATTTCTGACAAAATTCGCTGATTATTTGCTGGGGTAGTTCTATTTTCAATTTTTTCACCTCCCTGTCACCAGTAATCAGTGATCGGTTTTCAGATTTAAGGGGAATTATCGCTAACGACACGAAAACCAATATCATAGAGTCCAGCAGTAGCCATAAATTTGACTCGGTAGGCCGAGCGACATTTGTTAGGGCCATCATTCCAGGAACCGCCGCGTAAAACTCGTCTGTCCCTATCTTCTATTGTGGCTGCTTCGTAGTTATCGCGCCAGTAATCTGCACACCATTCCCTGACATTTCCGTGCAGGTCGTAGAGTCCGAAAGGGTTAGCGACGGCAAACATTCCCACCGGTGTGGTTTCCCTGCGATCGCAGCCTAGGGAACCTTCCCCATAACGACCAGAACTGCACACTTTGCCGCCATAATCCCAGTCCACCCCGGAATAGTTGGCTAAATCCGTGGAAATTGTCGGGCCAAAGTGGAAGGGGGTTGATGTACCTCCCCGACAAGCGTATTCCCATTCTTTTTCTGCGGGTAAACGATAATTCAGTCCGGTGAGACGGGATAGGCGATCGCAAAACTCCACCGCTTCCCACCAGTTAATTTGTTCTACGGGGCGATCGTAACCTTCAAAATGGGCCGGATAGGGATTAAGTTCAATATTTACCGGTTCTAATTTTGCCACCTCGCGCCATTGTCGTTGGGTAATTGGGTAGCGACTCAGACAAAAAGCCTGAATATTAACCAGAGATTGGGGACTTTGACTCAATTTCCAGCCTAACTCGCTTTTGGACGCACCGATGAGGTATTGACCGCTAGGGATAGAAATCATTTCTAAAAAGGTTTTTTTGCTTAAAAAATATTTATAACCTCGATTAGTGACTTTTTCCCGTTTAATTTCCTCACCTTTGCCATTGACAGTGACCACCTCATCGGTAAAATCTAACCATTCTCCCATTCTGCACCCCTCTATCGGTTATCGGTTGATCGGGTTAAGCTGCGGGCCTAGAAAAATCCCAAAACCTACCAGTTTAAGAATAACAAGACTTCGATCGCTTATCCCCCGATGAGTTTTAATTTTAATTAATTTTTTGCTTTGACAGCAAATCGGTTTTTAACAGATGGATTGTTTCCCCCCACTTCCCACCTTCCTACTCCCCATATTAATTGCTGGAGTCATTAACAACTTCCGGGACAATCTCTAATTCTTGTTCACCAATTACAGGTAAATTATTTTTCTGTAAACCCATAGCAGTTAAACAAGTATTGAGAGAGTTGATCGCTTGGTTATAATTCTCAATTTTTTGGTTAATTTCTTCCTGTTTGCGGGCATTATTAGCAATTTTTTCCGCCGCTTCCTGTTCTAAGGTTTGTTCTAGATAAGAACGAGCTTGATTGAACTGTTGTAGAATAGTATCGGCTTGTTTTTTTGCCATTGGTATCAATTGATTTTTTAGAGTATTATTAACGGTTTGGCGGAAGTTTTTCTGAATTGTCGCTGATACTTTTGGCTCAAAATCTAACTTAAGTAATTGACGGATAGCAGGTTCAGCATCAAGAATACTTTCACAGTCATAACCTTGGGCAGTTTGTTGGACAGTTTGCCGAAATTGAAAGATAGAAAAAGTGCCTTCGTTGTAAAAATTGTGATTTTCTCTTACATAGCGATCGCACTCTGTTCTCGCTTCGGAAACTAAGGCATGAATTAACTGCTCTTCTAGCTGTTTTAGCTGATTTTCTATGCCACTATCGTTACCCAATAAACGATAAATTTGCCGATAATAATCACCTTGCCTTACCGCATCTAAAAGACGCTGACAAAAGCGACTAATTAAACTGATTGACTCCTCAATCAACACATCTTCTAGCTGGTTAGACAGATAATAAAAAGCTTCTACCAATACTGCTAATAAAGGTGCTGTGGCATTGCGGGGATGGTTTAAAGTCGCTTGCGAGTAGGCATTTTTGACAGAAAAAGTATTTAATAACTCATCCAATCTTGATACCATTCTCGCTTTCAGTTTCTTAAAGTCTTCCTCGAAGTTTTCATCGCTATTAACCACGATAGCATTGACATAACCATCGATATGTTTAGTTAATTTCTCTCCCACTTCCTTTAACTCTTGATTGAGGTGATTTAACTCCAGAGCTTTCATCGCCTCAATTTCTCGTGGTTGACTTTCTAAATCACGATAAATCTCTTGATAATGATTTTTGAGAGTAATGCAGAGAGATTGTAAATCATCAGCTAAAGTTGCAAACAATTGCGGACGCTTTTCCTCCGTGAGATAACGAGTAATTGCCGTGCGAAATTCTGCGATACCACTATCAGCAATTAACTGCTCTAGTAAAGGATTTCCCCACTCGCTTAAAACTCGGAAATAATTTTTATTAGGAGTTTCATAACCGTGGATGGAAACTTTAAAGGGAGTTGCCAGTAATTTACCTGAGTTGGCACAATAGTTATTAAACTCGCTGACAAATTGCGGTGTTTCTTCTTGTCCTCCTAAATTTTTAACACTTTCGGCAAAGATAGAATCTAAACCATAACGCTGATTAATATTGGTTTGATTTTTTACCTGATACCCATAAAATCCTAAAAGTCCGCTGGTTTTGTAGAGGCGGGAAGTATCACGAAATTGCGTTTGAATCAGGTTTTCTAAACGTTGTTTTAGTTGGGCTGCGTACCAGGTTTCATCAATGCGGTTAAAAACATAAAAAACTCGATCACGAATACCAGCATTAGAGCGAATTTTTTCGAGTAATTCCGTTTCTTCTGTGGCTAATTCTCCCGCAGAAGCAGCTTTTAAAACACAAACCACTGCCGAAGTATCAGGATGCTCTATTTTACGATAGGCTAAGGCGGCATCTTTTTTGACTGGGGCATCAATACCGGGCAAATCTACCAAAACGTTACCATCTTTAAGGAGAGGATGATGACAGTAATATTCTAGACGTTTTAAGACGGCACTATTGCTACCACGACGGGCAAAACTTGCCGCTTCTGCTAAATTAGAAAAGTGAAATTGTTCCATGGAATAGGTGGCATTATGCAGCGTATGGATCCGCTCACGATTTTGAGTAAATCCTTCAATTAATAATTTTAAACCCTGAGCTTGTTTAGCTCGCTCGGATTTGCCTTCTCCCCCTTCCTGTTCGATAATTTTTTGACAGTATTGGTTTAACTGGCTACAGTATTCCGGGGAATTAATGTTACTGGGATTGGTTAATTGCAGATTTTGACAGACGGTATCGACTAAAGTACGAATTTCTACTTCGCTGAGAAAGGTTAAAACCACTCTTTCCTCATCAGCTTCTGCGTACTCAATATAACATTCTGTACCCGTTGCGTGTCCTTCGGCACTATAGAGCAATTCTCGCTCTAAAAGTGCATTGATTAACATTGATTTCCCAGCACTAAAAGCACCGGCAAAAACGATTTCAAATTTGGGAGAAATGGCTTTTTGTAGGGCAATTTCTATCTTGCTGGTATCCTGTTGATTGCGGAGAGAGGATTCGCCTTTGAATAGTTCAATTATACTGTTAACATTACCAGCCAGATTACTGCATTGGGGTAAAAGTTCAGTCATGGTAAAACCCAAATCTAGAAGAACAGTGCTATTGTTCCCCAGATTATAACAAAATTCCCTAACTAGATGTCACATCTTTGGTCAGCGATTTAAGCAATCAAGGACAAAGTCATCGTCTTCAATCTAGAATCAGGATTGATTAAGTAGTTGGACAAAAGTAAAGTTAACTGTGGGGTAAGGAGTCAGTAGTCAGTAGTCAGTCAGAATTGCGGCAATTTACATTTCTTAAGATAGACAACAGAATTTATGTCCGACTACTTATAATCAATTTAGTACATACCGATTTCCGAGAACCTCCTTAGGTAAAAATTCTCTCCTGACTCCTCCTGAATACTGGGATAATGATAATTATGTGGATAAAAATGGCAATAGATAAATTGAGATTAAAAAAAATTCGGACTATGAAACAGTTAGGATTTTTGTTAGGAACAGTTTTTCTTTTGGGTGGCTGTCATTCTCTGAATGTTATCCAAAATCGTCCCCAACCCTTGCCCCAAGATCAATATATTCAAGTCTATTTTAATTATAATCAAGCCCAGGGTTCAAATTATACCGATCCCTATCGCCAAATTAATCGCCCGGGGGATAATTTAGAACAGGTTATTATTGATAATATCAACTCGGCAAAAAGTTCGATCGATCTAGCGGTGCAAGAGTTACGTTTACCCGCCATCGCTCAAGCTTTAGTTGCTCGTCATCAGCAGGGAATTAAAGTTAGGGTTATTCTCGAAAATATTTACAATAAACCGATTAATAGTTTAGCTAAAAATCAAGAACAATCAAGCGATCGAGAACAGGAACGTTATCAAAACCTTTTTGATTTAGTTGACATAAATCGAGATGGTAAATTAAGTCCAGAGGAAATCGCCCAAAGAGATGCAATTACTATCCTCAAAAAAGCTGGTATTCCCCTAATTGATGATAGGGCAGATCGCTCAAAAGGTAGCAGTTTAATGCACCATAAATTCATGGTTATTGATAATTACACTACTTTAATCAGTTCAGCTAACTATACCTTAAGTGATATTCATGGAGACTTTTCTAATCCCAAAACTGTCGGGAATGCCAATCACTTATTAGTCATTACTAATCCCCCACTAGCTAGAGTTTTTCAACAAGAATTTAATCTGATGTGGGGAAGGGAAGATCGTCCTAGATTTGGGTTAGATAAACCCCAAAGAAAACCGCAAAAAATTACTATCGGTAATAGTAGTCTGACGGTAAAATTTTCCCCCGATTCTACCACTTATCCCTGGGCAATTACTAGCAATGGTCTCATAGGTGAAACTTTAAATAAAGCTAAAAAATCCGTGAATTTAGCCCTGTTTGTCTTTACGGAACAGCCTTTAGCTAATATTCTCGCCGGACGACATCAAAAAGGGATAGAAATTAAAGCTTTAATTGATCCTAGTTTTGCCTTCCGATACTATAGCGAAGGATTAGATTTATTAGGAGTTGCTCTCAGTAATAAATGTCGTTATGAACCAGATAATCAGCCTTGGCAAAACCCAATTAATACCCTAGGAGTTCCCGCTCTAGCCCCGGGAGATAAATTACACCATAAATTCGGTTTAATCGATGATAAAATTGTGATTACTGGTTCTCATAATTGGTCAAAAGCTGCTAACCATCAAAACGATGAAGCTTTAGTTATTATCGATAATCCCACCGTTGCCGCTCATTTCGATCGAGAATTTCAATATCTTTACCGTACCGCTAAATTAGGACTGCCAGAAACTATTAAAAATCGGATCGAACAGGATAGAAAAAACTGCCCCCAATCTGTAACAATTAAAAGCGATCGCTTAATTAATTTAAACACCGCCACAAAAGAAGAACTAGATAGTTTACCCGGTATCAGTGGCAAATTAGCCGAAAAAATTATCGCAGCCCGGCAACAAAAACCCTTTACTTCCCTAGAAGATTTGGATCGAGTATCGGGAATCGGTCGGGGAAAAATCAACAAGCTCAAAGGCAAAGTCAGCTGGTGATGATTGCCTCGTCTGTATTTTTTGCCATAGACAAAAACTAGCAATTTTCCCTTGTTACGGCAAGCTAAGTAGGTAGGTGTTAAAATCGTCAGCCCCCCTTATCAAGGGGGGATTAAGGGGGGATCGAACCCAAAATCTATCTTCTATTTAATTATAACCACTTATTTACCACAGACAAAAAAGGGTTATTTTAACGGTTCGGGAATACTATCGGAAGGAGCCTCAAACTGTCCGGTAATAACGTATTCTAGACGCAATTTTAGCCAAGTAATAAACTGTTGGTTGAGAGAAACAATTGCCGCTGCTGGTTGGGGAGTTTTGTTTTTGATATCGGCAAAAGCGGGAG
>NZ_JADEXI010000171.1:0-8209 GCF_015207185.1 Microcystis sp. LEGE 08355
TTTAGGGACTATGCACGGAAAAGAGCGGGTAATAGCGCCGATTTTAGCGCAAGAAATAGGTCTTAAGGTGATTGTACCCGATAATTTTAATACCGATCGCTTTGGCACTTTTACCCGGGATATTAAGCGCATCGGGACACAAATTGAAACCGCTCGCAGGAAGGCACAACAAGCGATCAAGCTTTCGGGATACGATATTGGAATTGCTAGTGAGGGTAGTTTTTATCCCTATCCCAACTTGCCATTAGTTTCCTGTAATCGTGAATTGATTTTATTGCTCGATCGAGTCCATAATCTAGAAATAATTGGTCAAGCAATAGTCACGGAAACTAATCACGCTCACCAAACTGTCACTAATCTAGCAGCTGCTTTAGAATTTGCCGAAAAAATCGGGTTTCCTAGTCATGGTTTAGTGGTGATGTTTGATAAAAATTCTCTCGACTCCGAGCAGATTTTTAAGGGAATTACTGACGAGAAAAATTTAGTTAAAATTGTTGAAGATATTCTTGACAAAAACGGCAAAGTACACCTAGAAACCGATATGCGCGCTATGCACAACCCCACGCGGATGAAAGCAATTGTTGCCGCAACAACAAATCTGGTGCAGAAACTTAGTCAATTATGTCCTAATTGTGGTTGTCCGGGGTTTGATATTATCGAAAGAAAAGCGGGTTTACCCTGTGGTTTATGTCACTTTCCCACCTCTTTAATTAAACTGGAACTATACGGTTGTCAAAGGTGTGATTATCGAGAGGAAAAACTCTTTCCCAACGGTGAAAAAACCGCCGATCCGATGTATTGTGAATATTGTAATCCTTAAGGATAGCTTTTCTATGGAAAGAATTTTAGAACCGGAAGTAATGGATGATCGGGAAGAAGCGATCGAATATGATGCCATGGACTTCACCGAAGTTAATACTAATTTTGCTAAAGAAGCCGTACAATTGGCTGGCATTAATGCTAGGGTGTTAGATGTAGGAACTGGCACTGCACGCATTCCGATTATGCTCAGTCAACTGCGTCCCCAATGGCAAATTATCGCTATTGATCTGGCCGATTCTATGTTAGAAATTGGTCAAAAAAATATCCTGAGTGCTAACTGTCAAGAACAGATCAAATTAGAAAAAGTTGATGGAAAAAATCTTCCCTACCAATCCGAGCAATTTGATTTAGTTATTTCTAATAGTTTAATCCACCATCTCGAAAATCCTCTGCCTTTTTTACGCGAAATTAAGCGAGTTTTAAAACCCCATGGTGGCATTTTTTTAAGAGATTTATTCCGTCCCGATTCCGAGGAAATAATCCAGGGGATGGTGAGGGAAATCGATCCTAATTTTTCTCCCCGACAAGCGCAACTATTTCAAGACTCGTTGCGAGCGGCTTTTACCCTAGCAGAAATTGCCGATTTAATCCAGCAATCGGGATTAAAAAATGTTAAAATTTATCAGTCTTCTAATCGTCATTGGACAGCCATAAAAACAAGTAAAAACTAATCACTAAATCAGGAAAAATTGAGTTATGAAAGTCGGATTTTTGGGAACAGGATTAATGGGAACACCAATGATAGAAAGATTATTAAATCAGAAAATTCCTGTTATTGCCTATAATCGCACCTTAGAAAAATTAGCACCTTTACAGCAGTTGGGAGCCAAAACAGTTAACTCTCCTGAACAAGTCATTCAAGAGGCAGATTGTCTGATTTTAATGTTAACTAATGCCGCCGCTATCCAAGAGGTTTTAGGATTAAATTCCGAGCAATCTAACTTTAATAATCGGACTATTATCCAGATGGGAACTATTGCTCCTTCTGAAAGTAAACAACTGCGAGATCAAATTGTGGCTAAAGGGGGAGAATATCTAGAAGCACCCGTGTTAGGAAGTATTCCCGAAGCTAAAAATGGCACTCTCTTAGTTATGGTGGGAGCAACGGAAAAACAGTTCCATCAATGGTCAAATTTATTAGCAAATTTTGGTCAAAAACCGATGTTAATCGGGGAAGTGGGAACCGCATCGGCGTTAAAATTAGCTTTAAATCAATTAATTGCCTCTCTAACCAGTGCTTTTGCTTTGAGTTTAGCTTTTTTATCCCAGCAAGGAGTAGATATAGAAAAGTTCATGACTATCCTACGTCAAAGTTCCTTATATGCGCCTACTTTTGACAAAAAATTAACCAGAATGTTAGAAGAAAATTATGCTAACCCTAACTTTCCCACTAAACATTTACTCAAAGATGTTAATCTCTTTTTAGAGGAATCGGAGAAGTTAGATTTAACCACTTTTCCCCTAACAGGAGTACAGCACCTTCTGGAAAAAGCTTTAGAAATGGGATTCGCAGAGGACGATTATTCAGCTTTATACGAGGCACTGAAAAAAGAATTAAGTAGGTAGGCGTTAAAAATTATCAGACACCCCCTTATCAAGGGTAGGGTTGATTCATGAATCAACCCTACCTTATCAAGGGGGGGGCAGGGGGGATCGAACCTATAAATCCATTTTTAATTTAATTATAACCAGCCACTTATAAACCGCTTACCCACACCACAAAGACTCTCTCTGGTTTGTGTAGGGAGAAAAAGCGATAAAAGGCTTTAAATTTTCCTTAAGCTTTGTTGAGGTAGCCAGAAGAGGGGGTTAGAGTAAAAAGTGATGGAATTTTGGGCATATTCTCCTATGACGCTGACTGAATTTGGATTATTAGCGGGTTTACTTGTCCCCGGTATCCTGCTCTCGATTTTGGTGATGGTGAGTTTTGCCAAAGGGGGTTAAAAAGTGATAGAGACACCGATGAAAGTGTCTCTGTCTTCGGTGAAGATTAATCTATTTTTGGTTTTTTGCCCAATTTAATTGACTCTGTAGCTAACAAAATTGATTCTAAATGATGGCGTTTCTCCACTTGACCGAGGAAATAACCTGTCATCATCGCTGAAGCGAGAAGATTCGCCAAATTTTCGCGGTCTGTGGTGATTTGTACCGCAAAATCCTCTGAGGGCAACATTCCCACCAATCCCTTGACGTTTTGCGAGATAATATCTTTAATTTCGCTACTGACCGATTGGGCTATTCTCTCAAGGGTTTCAGGATGCTGCTGCTGGAGATACTGCATCAGACAGTTATCATTTTGTTCTTCGGTTTCCCAGGGAAAAAAATCAGGATTAAAAGTCATCAGAACTCCCACGCTGTAGTGGTTATTGGATCTAGGTTAACAAATCGCTCTTCTTGATTGCCTGAAGTCCCCCCCATCTTCTTCAAGTTTAGCTCAGTGATCAGAAATATTTACCCATAATATACCCTCTCTCTCCTTATTCCTGAGCGGTAGCTTCCAGAATACCCTGTTCCCTAAGATTGTCAACCTCGAAATATTGATGAAATTTATCGGTTACTTCTAACCAGTACGATCTACCTTCATTTTGCTTGCGTTTTCTCACAAATCCTCGTTCTACCAAGTCCTGAACCTGTTGATAGGCCGTACTGCCCCGTAAATTAATTAAATCCGCTTGCAAAATTGGTCCTTTGAGCGCAATCGCTGCTAAAGTGCGGAGAGTTCCCGTGCCTAATTCGGCCGGGATCAGGTCTTCGATCAAATTCTGATAAGCTGACCGCAATTGTAAACTATAACCGAGGGGGGTTTCCACCACTTCCAAGGCACTATCCCGGTGAGCATAATCGGACATTAACTCGATCATGGCATCTTCCACCGTCAAGCGATCGCTGTTGGTTAATGTCACCATCTCGGTTAAGGGGACAGGCTGCCCTTTGAGGTAAAGTATCGCTTCTAGACGGGTAGCTAGTCTGATCTCCTGGTGGGCTTCCGCGCTCAATCTCGACTACCTAAGTTTAGACAATGATTTAATATTCTACTAGAAGACGAACGAGAAAATTATGGAAACTTTTTGGAGTCAGGTTTTAGACTTTTGTTATCAGGCTACCGAGCAGGTGGGCGATCGCCTACTAGCTGATTTTGGCAAATTACAGGCCAACAATAAAGCAGACGGGACTTTAGTGACGGCTGCCGACCGTTGGTCCGATGGCGAATTGCGAGCGCTAATTGCCCGCACTTTCCAGGACCATGGAGTCTTAACCGAGGAAACTACCCATATTTTCCCGGATCAAGAATGGTGTTGGGTAGTGGATCCAATCGACGGTACAACTAATTTTACTCGCGGTATTCCCATCTGGGGCATTTCCCTAGGACTTCTCTACTGGGGGACTCCCGTGTTCGGATTTGTTTATCTCCCCTGCCTAAAACAGGCCTATTATGGTTATTGGTACGGTGAGACGGGTTTAACCGGTCCAGAGGGGGCCTACTGCGATGGTCAACCGATTCACACCAGCGACGATTTTCCCAGCAAAAATCATCTGTTTAATCTCTGCGCTCGTAGTACAGATATATTAAAAAATCCCTTTCCCTGCAAAGTGCGGATGATAGGAGTGGCTAGTTATAATCTGCTTTTGGTTGCCGATGGCACGGTGTTGGGAGGAGTGGAAGCAACCCCGAAAGTCTGGGATATTGCCGCAGTTTGGGCAATTCTACAGGCCGCCGGCGGGGTATTTATCTCTTTAGGAGAAAAGATTTTTCCCTTACAGGTGGGGGAAAATTATAGTGATCGCTCCTATCCCTGTTTAGCCGTAGCTCGATCGAATTTAGCACCGGTTTTCTTGCCTTTAGTCGGTTTTCTCAAGGATGTTGCTTGAATGGAGAATTGCTCAGGTTAGAATAGCTGCATTTAATGGTTTTATCTCTATTTAGGGCTGGCTGAATAAATCTAAAAACCTTGTTGGATAATATCTTTAAGCTTGTTTGAAATCAAAAACTGCCAGCCCTTGGCGTGATCAGGGGGGAAATTTAGGCACTTTTTGCCTGAAAATCGGTAAAACCCTACACCCCACACCCTACATCCCACACCCACGAAAAACTTTTTGCCGCAAACCCTATTTATTTCATGAGTTTTGATACTTCCTCTCTCAGCGAACGCAACGATAAAGCCGAAGTCTATCAGCCAGTAATTATTCGCCTCGAAAATGTGTCTAAAATCTACGGCAGTGGCGAAACCATGGTTAAAGCCCTCAATAACATCAATTTAAGCCTAAAAAAAGGGGAATATTGCGCTATTATGGGGGCTTCGGGTTCGGGAAAATCCACAGCCATGAATATTATCGGCTGTCTTGATCGTCCCACCTCGGGGTCCTATTATCTAGAAAATCTCGACGTTTCTACGCTGCCGGATGGGGATTTAGCTCAGATTCGCAATCGTAAAATCGGCTTTGTTTTCCAGCAATTCCATCTTTTACCCCAGATGAGTGCGCTGGAAAATGTCATGTTACCGATGATTTATGGTGGGGTTTCTCCCCAAGAAAGAAAGGAAAGAGCGATCGCTGCTTTAACGAAGGTAAAATTAGATAATCGACTGCACAATAAACCCAATCAATTATCGGGGGGACAACAGCAGCGCGTCGCTATTGCCCGGGCAATTGTCAATCAACCCATATTATTACTTGCTGATGAACCGACGGGGGCGCTAGACTCGAAAACTACCCAAGAGGTGATGGCTATTTTCTCGGAATTGAATAACAGTGGCATTACTATCGTGATGGTAACTCACGAGGCTGATGTGGCGCGTCACTCTCAGCGCATTATCTGGTTTAAGGATGGTGAAGTGGTTTATCCTCATCTCGCACCGACGGATTTACACGAGGTGATTGGGTAGGGTGGGGATTTTTCGGTTATCAGTTAACAGTAATCAGTAAACAGTGAAAAGACAGTAGGAAACTGCTATTTAATACTGCTCACTTAAAACTCAAATCTGATAACTGATAACTGATAACTCCTTAGATTTCGGGGGCTTTGAGGGAATAAAGGGAGAAACTAGCGGTTTTTGCCTTTGCCTGTTGCACTAAACTGGGGACAGAATTACGCGCTAGGGCGGTTAATTTATTGGTAGTAGCATCGTAAATTGTCGTGGCTACTTTGGGATAGAGTCCAATGCCGATAATTGGCACTAATAGAGAAGCGATGATAAAGACTTCCCGGGGTTCCGCATCGACGAGGGCATGGTGTTCTTCTAATTCCTTATTTTCCGGCCCGTAGAGAATTTCTCGCAACATGGACAAGAGATAAATCGGGGTGAGAATGACACCGATAGCCGCTAAAAAGACGATGATGACGCGGAAAGTGGGACTATAGGCATCACTGGTGGCAAAACCGATAAATACCATTAATTCCGCCACAAAACCGCTCATACCGGGCAAAGCGAGGGAAGCGAGGGAACAGGTGGTCCACATGGCAAAAACTTTCTTCATTTTCTTGCCGACACCGCCCATCTCGTCTAACATCAGGGTATGGGTGCGATCGTAGGTACAACCGACCATAAAGAATAAACTCGCGCCAATTAGTCCGTGGGAAATCATCTGTAACATCGCCCCACTTGTACCAATATCGGTAAAGGAAGCCATACCAATCAGGACAAATCCCATGTGAGAGATGGAAGAATAGGCAATTTTGCGCTTAAGATTGCGTTGGGCAAAGGAGGTTAAGGCGGCGTAGATAATATTAACTACCCCTAAAATCACCAAAACGGGGGCGAAAACGGCATGAGCATCGGGTAACATCCCCATATTCATCCGTAAGAGCGCATAACCACCCATTTTAAGCAAAATTCCCGCTAGTAACATATGGGCGGGGGCAGTGGCTTCGCCGTGGGCATCCGGTAGCCAAGTATGGAGGGGGAAAATCGGCAGTTTTACCCCGTAGGCAATCAGAAAACCAGCGTAGAGGAATAATTGCAGTTTCAGGGGGAAGTCTTTACCAGCAATAGTCACCATGTCAAAGGAGACGGTATCGCCATAAAAAGCCATCGTCAGTGCCGCTACAAGGATGAAGAGAGAGCCTCCGGCGGTGTAAAGGATAAATTTGGTGGCCGCGTAGAGACGGCGTTTACCGCCCCAAATAGAGAGGATGAGATAGACGGGGACTAATTCTAATTCCCAGACGAGGAAGAACAGTAACAGATCCTGCACGGCAAACACCGCAATCTGTCCCCCGTACATCAACAGCATCAGGAAGTAGAATAGTTTCGGTTTAAAAGTGACCGGCCAAGCCGCTAAGATAGCTAGAGTGGTGATAAATCCCGTTAAGATAATCAGAGGCATGGAGAGGCCATCGGCTCCTAATGACCATCTTAGGTCAATTTCGGGCAACCATTGGTAACTTTCCACTAATTGCAGATTGGGATTAGCGAAATCGTAACTGGTGTAGAAAGCGTAGATAATTAGGGCAAAGTCGATTAATCCCACCGTCAGAGCAAACCATCTCACGGTTTTACCGTCTTTATCGGGAATTATGGGAACCAATAAAGCAGCGACGATGGGAAAAAGGATGATGGCAGTTAACCAAGGAAAGTTCGTTAGATTCATCGGCTGTTTTAATATTTATTTAATCGTCAGAATCGAGAAATTAAGCTAAGGCCTTTTGACGGTTTTACTAGGGAAAACCGGCTTTTTTCTCTTGTTCTCGCGGTTACATTTGACTGTACCTAACCCAATCTAGCAATTATTTTCCCGTCCTTGTCTGTTAATATTGTTAAGTTTCAAGAGACTTCTGGCCTAATTAGGGTTTGAGAGTTCAAAAATGGGAAAAATAGCGATGAGGTTGCAGAAAATCTCTAAATAAGAGGTAGGTGTTAAAAATTGTCGGCTCCATTGAAGGTAGGGTTGATTCATGAATCAACCCTACGATGAATCAACCCTAGGATCAAGGGGGAAAGGGATAGTTCAGTTTAATCGGGCAGATCAAAGAGAACCCCTGTCATATAACGCTCTGCCCATTCCCACCCAAAGGCTTTTTCTAGTACACGCCGAGTTTTATCGTTTTTTTGCTGTTGACTACAATAATCCCGTTGTCCCTGTAAATAAATACGCGCTTCTTCCCCAGAAAGAGGCTGACTTTCCCTAGCACATTTGCAGTGAATTGTCAAGAAATCTGTTACTCTTTGTAAAAATTGTCCTTCCTCGGCGGCGGTTTCGGGACGAATAAACAGACAATATTGGGAGAAAATATGACCCCAAGAGGGCAAATCACGATCCTGGGCGAAATCGACCGCAGGTAAAGCCGCTAAAGCTTGATTATAGGCACTAGAAAGGGTTTTATCGCCACTGGTGGGAGAAAGATCCACAATAGCGGCACTGATTCCCGCTTTGCCGGAGACTATATCAC
>NZ_JADEXI010000172.1:0-8203 GCF_015207185.1 Microcystis sp. LEGE 08355
AAATAAAGAAGAACTGGAAAAAGTAGTCAATCAGCTTTTAAATGAAGGGGGATTGATTATTAAATGGAGTAGAAAACTTAAAAATAAGGGTAATGCTGTCAATGTAACTTAAATGCGTAAAAGCTTATTTATACAAATTTGAGCTGCAACCCAGCCAATCGAGGTTAAAGATTGCCCGATAGATGGGATTATGGACTTGCAGCCGGCCTTGATCTTTGATCACTAACCCTGATAAAAGTAACTCTTTTTCTGGGGGGCTATCCTTGGCAATCACCTCTTTTTCCCTTAAAATCCGTTCATAGAGTCTCAGGAGCAACTGGGAGCGATGACTGTTGAGAAGCCGATCGCGAATAGTCCGCAGATGTTCCGGTTCATCCTGAGCCTCCCAATTGTCAATGATCTTCTTCTGTACTAAGTCCTCAATCCAGAGGGCCTCACCATTGGGGGGAATCGGTGAGGCAGCGGTGCGAATTAACTGACAGAGTTTTTGGGTCAGAAAAGGTTGACCGTTTGTCCAAGCAAAGACTTCTTTTAAGACAGTTTGCGGGTTACTAACTTTCTCGGCCAATCCGCGCAGTAAAGGCTGGGCTTCGTGTTCCTTAAAACCCTCCAATTGAATCGAATGACCGATATTAAAAGGAGTGATTTGGTGGTCGGTAATTAAATCGGAGGGGGTGACAACACCGAAGAAAGCGAAGGTCAAACGCCGATAGAGCGGGTTAAAACCACGCTGGTTATAGCAGGAACGAATCAGGGCAAAAAAGTCATTAACCGCAAAATTTAAGCCCAAAACGCTATCGATTTCATCGATAAAAATTGCGATCAGTTTCGGGGGAGAACCTTCCACGATCCCCACTTCCAGCAATAACACTTCTTCAATAAATTCGCCCAAGCGCTGCACTGCCGAGACATCTTCCCGTTCTTGCCACCAAGCTTTGAGATTGACCCTTTTGAGCAGGCCAAAACGTCGCCCTAACTCGAAGGCTATCCCCTTGTACCATTGGTCGGGAGTGACATTTTCGCTGCCGATACGGGTTAAATCAATGGGAGCGCAACAAACCCCCTCGTGTTGGAGGTGATCGATCATGCGTACCATTAAACTAGACTTACCCATTTGACGGGGATTGAGAACATAGCAAAAATCGCCGCGTTTGAGGGCTTTATAGAGATAACGGTCGGCGGCGCGGACCACGTAGGTGGGGGCATCCATGGGCAAACTGCCCCCCACTTGGTAGTCAAAGGTGCTAGATTCTTCGCTACTTCTGAGCAGTTCATTTTCAAATAGTAATTCTGCTTGGGTGGCCTTGAGAATTTCTAGGGTTTGGCTGAGTTCTAGGGTGCGCTCCTGCACTTTCTGTTCTAGGGTGCGGCTATACTCGGCTAATTCTTCGGTAAAGCGAATCCGTTCCGCTTCCGCCTGTTTTCGTTCGCTAATATCGGTAAAAGCGGTGATCGCATAGATAATTTCTCCTTTTTCGTCAAAAACGGGCGTGGCATACACTTCTAGGGGAATAATCTTCTCTCCTTGGTGAATTTCTAGATCATCCATCGTGTTTTTTTCCCCCCTTAAAGCTCGGACAATCGGCTGGTCTTCGGTGGGATACAATCGATCGGTTCCAGCTTGATATAACTGATAGGTTTTCCCCAACTGATTAGCCGTGGTGATATTAACTATCCCTTTTCCTAAAATCTCTTGGGCGGTTTGATTGGCATAATAGGGTTGACTGTCGGCATCCAGAACAAATACCCCCACTGGCATGGCTTCTAAAAATTGCGCTAGTTGTCTCTGTTTAGCTTTGATTTCGGCGTAGAGTTTGGCGTTAGTAATTGCGATGGCAGCTTGGCTGGAGAGCAGTTGCAGCACTTCCAATCTTTCTTGGGTAAAAGCCCCGACGGTGAGATTATTTTCTAGATAGACAATTCCCCGCAGTTGTCCTTGGTCGAGGAGGGGTGTGCAGAGCAGCGATTTGGTTTGATGGGTTTTTATATAGGGATCGTTGCTAAAATTGCCCTGATGGGCAGCATCGTTATTAAGAACGGTTTGACCGCTCCGGGCTACATAGTTAATAATTGAGACGGGAAGATGTTCTTCGATGGCATTAGATTTAAAGACTGTCACCCTATCTTCCTGCACTGAACCGGAGGCTTCAATCGATAATTGTCCGCCGCTTTCTAGGATAAGATAGCCCAGCTGCGCCCCAGCATTTTCGATGAGAATTTTCATCAGGGTGGCGAGTAACTTATCTAAAACTATCTCGCTAGAAATGGCTTGGGATGCCTTCATAATCGTGGCTAAATCTAACAGTTCTCCCGCATGACTGGCTGAATTTTTTCTGGTGGTAGTTTTCCTAGTTTCGGTCAGGGAATTGGAACCATAATTATTGACCATTAACTGAGAATAACGGCTTTCTATATCTTTGACTTTAGCTGTTGCTCCCCAAAGAGAATAGAGATAAGCAGCTTCATTGATGTAGGTTTTGGCAATTTTTACTTTACCCCAATCGAGATAGAATTTCGCCGCTAGTTCGTTAGCTAGTGCTTCTTCATTAATATATTCATTTTCCTTGGCTTTAGCGATGGCTAGATCGTAGTTTTCTATGGCTTCTAGATAGGATTGCTGCACCCGGTCTTTTTCCGCTTCCACTAAATAAAATTTATGGAGATAGTTAGAGGGTGCTTGATTCGCCCATTCCTGTTGCTTTTTCTGATTATTCGTCACTCGTTCTAATACTTGCTGTTTTTGGTCATTGTCCAGATGATTATAAATAGCTAAATGAGCGAGGGAATCATAGAAATTATGCAGAGGAATCAATAATGTAGCGGTAGCTCCCCCTAGATAATTTTGGGCTTGGTTAGCATTTTTAATAGCTTGTTCGTACTGTCCAAATAGATAACAAAGGTATAATTTATTAACAAATAAAGCACAGAGACCGTAGAGATCATTAGCCTCTAGATGGTACGGTAACATAACAGTTTCTTGATAGTACTGTCCTTCTAAATGACCGGGATTTTCCGAGTGCCTCAGCAGATTTAAAACTGTTTGACCATAGATTTTTAGATAGTTGCGAGGGTTTTCTTGTTTGAGCTTAACAAAAGCCAGATCATAGTTAGCTATTTCTTGGGCTAATTCGGTTAATTCCTGTCCGATAAAGGCGGAATGAAAACAGTAAAGATAGGCACAGGTTGTTCCGTAGTAGAGATCGCCCATTTCTAAACCGGTTTGATAGGAAGATTTTAACAAGGACAGGGAATTTTTAATCGGTTCTTTCCAGATACTAATAGTGGCGGAAAAGACGGCAATTATTTTCGGCATCAGGGCTTTGGCATGAAATTTATCAGCAATGTTTAAAGCTAATCGTCCAAATTGATAACCCGTTTCCCAATCTTCTAAAATACCGCAAAGGATTAAGCCATAATTGACATAAGTAAAAGCCGCTAGATAACTATTGCCGTATTCAATTGATAAGTTAACCTGTTTTGATACTAGGATGGGTAAGAGATGAGGTGCGGCAATAAAAACAGGAGGAAATATGGCAGTCCCTATCTTCATTATTGCTAATTTTTCTTCCTCATTTATCGGCGGTAAATTACTTAAATCTTCGATATTTTGCCCCGCTAATTTTTGTCGGGTTTTAGTTAGTTCTTTTTGAATATCTGATGATTGTAAGGATTCAGGAATCTGGAAATCGAAGCTTTTAAGGACAGATAAACCAATTTGTACCGCTTTTAGTTCTTGATTTTGGGCGTGATACGCTTCGATGATTACTTCATAAACTTTGATTTTATCTAGGGTAGTTTTTGCCTGTTTTAATACGAGATTAGCCCAGCGTTGCATCGGCTCAAAGTTCCCACTTAAATAGGCGATTTCTGTGGCTTCAGAATAAATATTTAAAGTCAGTTGATAGTTATTTTCCCAGCTTGATTTTTTGAGAAGTTTTTGAGCGGTTTTGATATATTTTAAGGCTCCAGCTTGGGCATTAGCGGCTTTTGCTTTTTGGGCTGCTAGTAAATTCAAGTTAGCCACTGACTCTCGTTCTTTTTTCTCGCTAATTAGTTGATAACCAAGGTTGAGATGATCAACTATTTTAAAAATCTTTTCCGATAATTCGTTGACAGAAGTATGCTGCCAAAGTAGGCGACCAATTTTTAGGTGAATTACGGCTTTTTGGCTGTCTTCGATGAGAGCGTAAGCTCCTTGTTGAATGCGATCATGAGCAAATTTATATTCTTGAATCAGTAATTGTTCATCTAATTCTGAGAGGAGAATAATTAAACCAGCTTCGCTACTAGAAGTTAAAATTGGTAAAAGTTCTGAAGGTGATTTTTCAGAGATAACCGTCAGATTATATAAATTAAATTCTGCCCCAAGACAGGCTGCTAAACTTAAGACTTCTTGGGTTTCGGGAGGCAATTTCTGCATTTTGCCCATCATAAATTGAATCAGATTATCGGTACTGCCAATCCTTTGAATTTGGCCGAGATGCCATTGCCAATAGCCCCTATTATTATCGGTTTTAGTGGTTGTTTCTTGCCCCGATTGAAAAAATAGCCAATTTTCCCAGTAGATAGTTTTGAGAAATTCATTGACAAAAAAAGGATTACCGTGGGTTTTTTGCCAGACTAAAGCGGACAAAGATTGCACATATTCTGGTGAATGATTTAAGGTGTCGGCAATTAACTGATTGACCTGTGCAGGACCCAGAGGTCTTAAAATAACTTGATTGATAATTATGCCCCCCTGCTCTAATTTATCGAGAGTAGCGGTTAGGGGGTGGGTGGAATTAATTTCATTACTGCGATAGGAGCCGATTAAAAACAAATAGTCCATATCGCCATCGAGCATAATTAATTCTATCAACTGGAGACTAGCCAAGTCTGTCCATTGTAAATCATCGAGAAAGATGACCAGGGGATGTTCTGGGGAACAAAAGACCCGAATAAAATTTTTAAAGACTAAATTAAAGCGATTTTGAGTAGCGATCGCTCCTAATTGTAACACCTCTGGTTGTGAACCGATAATTAATTCTAATTCGGGAATCACATCAATAATAACCTGTGCATTCGCCCCCAAAGACTTTAAGAGTTTTTGTCGCCATAGTTCCAGTTGTGGCTGACTTTCCCCCAAAAGTTGCTTAACCAGATTAGTCAAAGCGCTAACCACGGCAGCATAGGGAATATCGCGCTGAAATTGGTCAAATTTACCGGAGATAAAAAAGCCGCGTTTTTCAGTAATTGGCTGATAAATTTCCTTAACCAAGGTGGTTTTACCCATGCCAGAATAACCCGTAACTAGCATCAGTTCGGTGTGAGAGGAGTTTTTATCCACCGTGGCTACCCGTTGAAAAGCAGTGAGGAGAGTGGCGATTTCTGCCTCCCTACCGTAGAGTTTTTGGGGAATTTGGAACTGATTGGCTAGATCTTGCCTAGCGATGACAAAATCCTCAATTTTACCCGTTGTTTCCAGTTGTCTTAAACATTCCTCTAAATCTGCCCGAATACCGTAGGCACTTTGGTATCGTTCCTCGGGGGTTTTAGCCATCAGTTTCCTGATGATTGCCTCCACCACCGGGGGAATTTTCTCCTTGACGAGACTATTAATCTCCAAGGGTTGTTTTGCCAGATGACAGTGAACTAATTCCAAAGCATCGTTAGCCCGAAAAGGTAATTGTCCGGTGAGAAGTTCATAGAAGCTAACGCCCAAGGAATAAAAATCCGTGCGGTAATCGAGACTACGATTCATCCGTCCGGTTTGTTCGGGAGAAATATAGGCTAAAGTCCCCTCCAGAACGTTGGGATTGTTTAGCCCGGGATTTTCCCTTTGTAGGACGGTGGCAATGCCAAAATCGATGATTTTAATCTGTCCGGTTTCGGGGTTAAGAACTATATTGGCAGGATTAATATCTTTGTGAATAACCTTGGCGTTGTGAATTTTCTCTAAATTAGCCACTATTCGGGGTGCAAGGCTTAAAAAGTCCCTTAAGGCTAGGGTTTTGCCCCCTAGCCATTTTTTTAAGGATAAACCGCCGAAATCTTCCAAAATAATCACGGGAGTTCTGCGGTAGGTTTCTAAACCATAGGCTTTAATCCCCTCCTCGAAGTTCAGGCCGCAGATGGTTTTATACTCCTGTTTGTAGTGGGTTAGTTGTTGTGCGGTGGGATATTCTTGCTTGAGGATTTTGAGCATAACCGGTTGATTATCGGCGATGCGAATGGCCCGATAGACTTCTGAGTTAACGCTTTCGTAAACTTGGGCAAGAATGTCGTATCCGTTGAGAACAATCATTTTTTTACTTGGCGATTGTAAATGGCTGCGGGTTTCCCTAGGAAAAATTCTACGGGAACCAAGACCAGACTCCGCAAGGCTGAAAGAACTCGATTTACCTGTGAGACGGAAGGACGAGGAGAAGGCAGCACTTGCTCGAAATACTCGGAATGCAAGGTAAAACCAAAGTGAACATCTTCCGGCAAACTCAGTTTAGCAATCGGTCCGCCCTTGAGATTGTCAGGGTTAAATAACCAAGCTTCTAATACTCTGGTCGGGGTTAAAACCGTCGTAAATAGATAGCCCTTTTCTTGGGGAATAAACTGAATGCTATCTAAAATATAGCCATCAGGACAAACATAAAAATCCAGTAGTCCCCGACCTAAATGGGATACATGAGTATTACTGGCCTTTTTTTCTTGGCTAATCTCTTCAGTTAACTGATTCCAATCCTGATTGAGGGGAACCTTGGCTAATACCGAGGGCAAGTCATGACAGGGAAGTTCGGCATCCCTGAGGATGCGATTACTTTGGTCGCGAAAATCCATATACTGACGACGACAGATTAATTCGCGCACATAACCGGCATAAACCTGATAAATAGCGCTGTATCCCTGTTCCAATTCCCGCGGGTCGGCGGTGTAGAGAGTGGTAGAGAACCACCCCGGATGGATGAAAGCTTGTTCGCTCATCACCCTGGCATCTTCGATAACCACTTTGCGCAGCACTCCGGGGTCAAAGGAAAACATCCAGGGAATGCCGTGGTATTCGGGGGGATAACCCTGACCGGTAAAATGTTGGATATCGTCTTTTTCGATCGCTTCGGTTAAACTAATAGTGGCGTTTTGGATGGCCACAAGCTGAATTTGACCGTTGATACTATGGTAATTACAAAGGAAGTGATAACTGTCGCCATTGAAGGTAATTAATCGCGAGGGAACGGTGGTTTCTTCTTCCTTGAGGTCTTGACGTTTAACCAGATAAATTTGAGTTTTCGGATAGGTTTCTTCGGGCCTGATTCTGATACCTAATAGTTTGGCTACTCCCATCTGAAAGGGCATATCGGGAATCATGATATAATCTTCGGTGACGATGACCGAATGGGGACTACCATCGAGGATAGCTCCCTGTAGTTTCCAAGGTTTAAGTTGTTTTTGTTGATCCCAAAGAACAATATACGCCGATTTATCTAAGTCTTTTAACATACCTCCCGATACAAGTTTTAGCTTTAATTCACAGGTGATAAATTCTTGGGTCTTTTTGTCGTAGAAGGGGTGAGCGGTATTTTCTAGGACTGGGAAAATAGACAAAGGCACGGAAACAATATGTTGGTCAAAATAACCAATCGGAGTGATAGTATCCAGGGAAACGGGGTCAACTTCCCAGTAACGTCCCGCATCGGCAGTGAGGATTAATCTGGTTTCTTCTAGTTGTTTATCTTCGGAAACTTTTTCTAGTTTAACCATAGCAGTATTCGCTATTTCTGAACAACCCAAAATGCTGACCACGGCGGGAAAAGTGGCTTGACTAATATTAAATATCGGTAAAATTTTTCGCCAGAAACTATCCCAAGTTTTTAGTTTTTTACTGTAAACATTAACTTGATTATTTTTCCCTTGCAAGTCCCATTTAATAATTACACCTTCGCCAGAGAACAAATGACGGTCATTTTTTCTATGAAAAGGACAGACGATAAAAACGTATCCCGACAGATTTTCCTGCCAATGTCCCTCGGTAACTGTGGCGACTGCCTTATATAAATTGTTCTCATCCGGCCGACCGAGTTGCGAGCGACTAAAATTACTAACGTTGACAGTATTTTGGACAGTATCTTTGATTGACATATTCATAAGTAGGGTTTGCGGCAAAAAGTTTGTTGGTGGGGTTAGGAGCCGGTCGTCGGTCGTCAGGAGATAGGAGTCGGTCGTCGGTCGTCAGGAG
>NZ_JADEXI010000173.1:0-8180 GCF_015207185.1 Microcystis sp. LEGE 08355
AATAAAACCTGTCCCCTTACTCCTGTCTCCTTACTCCTGTCTCCTTACTCCTTACTCCTGTCTCCTGACTCCTGTCTCGGAGAATACTAATAACCGACTCAGTTTTTCATAGTTGCTGCGCCATTGCCAATACCAGAATAAATTAAACCCCGTTGAGCATCGAGACTAATGATTACCCCTTCGCGGATAATTTTCGTGGCATCTTTAACCCCGACAATCACAGGAATACCCAATTTTAAACCGATAGTAGCGGCATGATTGTTCATCGCATTATCTTCGGTAATAATTCCGCCAGCTTTCCGCATCATATCCACATATTCGGCGCTGGTGGTGGGAACGACTAAAATCTCCCCACTACTAAAACTACCCACTTCTCGGGCATTATGGGCCACTCGCGCCCGGCCACTAGCCACACCCTGGCCGATACCCGTACCTTTGCCCAAAAGGGATTTTACCACTTCCACTTTAATTAAATCCGTGGAACCGGCCACCCCTTGCAGAGTTCCCGCCGTCATCACTACTAAATCACCATCTGCGAGGAGGTTATTTTCCTGAGCAAGATTCATCGCCACTTGAAAAGTTTGGCTAGTGGAGGGTAAATCGAGCAATAACATCGGTTTTACGCCCCAAACTAGCTGTAACTGCTGTGCCACTTCCCGATGGGGAGTAACGGCTAAAATTGGGGTTTTGGGGCGAAATCGGGAGACATTACGGGCAGTAGAGCCGGTTTTTGTCAGGGTAATAATTGCCGCTGCCCCCAATTGTTCGGCAATTTGACTAACTGCCGAGGAAATAGCGTTAGGAATCGATTGTTTATTGTTAGAGCGAGCGGCACTATTGATCTGTTCCCGTTCGATCCTTTCGGCAATGCGGGCCATGGTTGCCACCGCTTCGATGGGATAATGACCCACAGCCGTTTCATTGGAAAGCATGACCGCGTCAGTGCCATCTAAAATCGCATTAGCCACGTCCGAAACCTCGGCGCGGGTGGGACGAGGATTACTGGCCATACTGTCAAGCATTTGAGTGGCGGTGATAATCGGGATGCCTAGCTGATTAGCGGTATTAATCAGGCGTTTTTGCAGGATTGGCACGTCTTCGGCTGGTAATTCTACTCCTAAATCTCCCCTAGCCACCATCACACCATCACAGAGGGATAAAATTGCCTCCATTTCCTCGATCGCTTCGTGTTTTTCAATTTTAGCGATCACGGGGATAGATTTACCCGCGCTGGCGATTAATTCTTTAATTTCGAGGATATCTTGGGGATTACGCACAAAACTGAGGGCGATCCAATCCACATCCCACAACAGTCCGAACATTAAATCTTTTTTGTCCTTATCGGTTAAAGCTTTCACCGACAGATAGACGTTGGGAAAATTTACCCCTTTATTGCTCGATAAGACACCCCCAACCACCACGCGACAGGAAAGATCACCTTTCAGACGATCCACTGATTCCACCCGCATTTCGACTTTACCATCATCGAGGAGAATTCTCGAACCTTCTGGGACTTCTTGGGCCAGCGAGGGATAGCTAATGGAACTTATTTCCTGATTACATTCCACATCCCTAGAAGTAAGGATAAAGGGTTCCCCCGGTTTCAGGGTAATCGACCCACAGGCAAATTTACCTAAACGAATTTTTGGTCCCTGCAGATCCTGAAGGATGCCAATCGGTTGATTGAGTTCAAAGGCTAACTGACGGATCAGGTTAATGCTGTGACGATGGTAATCGTGATCGCCATGGGAAAAGTTTAATCTAAATGTCGTCGCCCCCGCCTTGATCATCTGACGTAATGTTTCCTTATTTTGCGAGGCTGGGCCGATCGTGGCCACAATTTTAGTGCGACGGGGGAAAGACAGAGAGTGCATAGATAAGCAACTAAATAGGCGAAGTAAATATAGCAGCGTTTGGGACGCTCCGATCATCTTCTCATAAATGGTTATATCCAGTGAAAAGTTAAAAGTAAAAAAACGGTGAGATCTACAAATCCCACCGTTTTTTCAAGTCCGTCAACTCAGCTTAGAAACGGAAAGTTGTCCGGAGGACACCGACAAAAATGGTGTCGTTATTACGGTTGTTAGCGTTGAAGATCGCATAGGCACCGGGGGTAATCAGGATGTTTTTGGTGACTGGGAACTTATACTGAGCTTCCACCATGTAGGAAGTGCCATCTTCCTTGTCGGAACGGGGTACTTGACCACCACCGATGGACAGGGCCGCACCTTCGGCAAAGAGGTCGAGAACGGAGAGGTTAAGGTTCCAAGACCAGATACCAGTGTTATTGTCTCCGATCGCATCATTAACTCCCGTGGCCGAAGCATCGGCGTAACCACCCCAGCCCGCTAGATTTAAGACTCCTGGGATAACTTGGGCGCTCGCCTGAAGACCGAAACGGTTAGCAGTAGTACCAACGTTACCAAAGGGACGCTCGGTGAGAGGGCTGCTGACGTTACCGAATAAACCAGAACTCATACTGGCCGCAGTTTGATAACTGTGAACGTAGACGAAGTTAATATCGGCAAATTTGATGAAGGAGAAACCTACTTGCGCGCCAGTACTGTAGGAACCGTTAAATAAACCGCTACCCGGGTTAGGATTGCTGGCACCATTAGTCCCACCATCAGCTAGGTAGGTTCCTGTGACTTGGAAAACATCGCCAATGTTGAATCTGACCGCCGCACCAACACCGGAAGGACCACGGAAAACGATGTTATTGTAGCGTTGACCGCGGGATAAAGCACCTGTACCGCTATCGGCGAGGAAGGGGTTAGCAGTGATGAAAACGTCATCTAGGTTTAACTGGTTAGCACCAACCCAAACGGTGATGTTACCGAAGGGAGTGCCGATGGGAGCGCGGTAGAACAAGTCATCGATGGTTACGTCATTGTCCCGGCCATCATCGTATGCCAGACGGGTCATGTTCGTTCTCGTCGGTCCGTTTTGGTTGAAAGTGGTATTAAAGTTACCCGCTTGTAAACGGGTTCTCAACAAATCTTTACCGGTGAAGCTGGTTTCAAAGTTGAGTCGTACCCGATTATTAAATACTGTTTGAGTTTCATCTTGATTGCTGCCATCAGTAACTGTCCCGTCGGTATTGGTAACGGAAGCTTGACCCCCCCAGCTATCGGCGATACTGAATATCACCTCACCTCTGAGTTTGGTGGTGGTGGAAAATTGATTGTTTTCCAAGAAAGCAACGCGCTGTTCAAGGTTATCTACTCTAGCTCCTAAAGCCGCTAGTTCGGTTTCAAATTCTTGAACAAGACGTTTTAATTTATCGATATCTTCTCTGAGTACCCCGACACCATCTTGAATTAAACGTTCCATGACGTTTAAACAAGCGTTTAAACCTGCGGCAAATTCCCAACGAGTGGTGGCGCGATCACCACGGAAGGTACGGTCGGGATAACCCACGATACAACCGTAACGTTCCACAAGACTTCTTAATGCCTCGTAGGCCCAAGCGGTGGGAGATACGTCCCGCAGTTGGTTAACGCTAGTCACCTGGGACATGGAACCCTGATAAACACCCGTATTAATCTGCTGACTATTTTGGGCGCGTTGAATGCGATCGAGTTGTTGTTGCGCTACTGGATCAACCTTGAGTTGAGGTGTACCAGGCATAGTTTGAGCCACTGCGCTGCCAGCAGCCGCTACGGAAGCACCTAATACTAAAGGAGTTACCTTTACTAAATTCTTGAATAGTTTTGACATGGGTCAATCCTCACACCTTATTTTATGGATTGAATGGACTATGAATACAAACAGACTATCTACTTAGCCTGAATTATACTCACATTCTATGCTAATTCCCCCTTGCCTAGGTTAAGTTAATTTTATGATTAGACAGAAATTTTTCTGTCTAATCTTATGTAAGATTAGGACTTACGCACTTTACAAATTCCCCATGACGTGCATCAATGAAAGTTGGTCGTGGCAGCAGCGATCGCTCAAAAGTGATCAAAAAATCACGTTAAAATAAAATGCCCGAAACCCATACATCACATTTAGTCAATCCTGTCAATGGTTAATTCCTAAAGATTTTGTTAAAATCTCAGCCTTTTCAGTTATCAGTTATCAGTTGACTGATTACTGTTCACTAGACCTCTTGCAAAAATCAAAAATCTGACCTTAGGTGAGGAGTCAGGCTTCGGTCGTGAGATCAGCCGAACGGAGCCAGTAGCTGGTCGTCAGGAGAATTAAGAATGAGCATTAATCAATTAAATGCTCTATTTAGTAATTTTATGCAGTTTTATGCCTATTTTTCTCATTTTCGCACTCTCAAAAATTAATCATGCAAGAACTCTACTGATCACTGATAAAATCTCCGCACTCCCCTAACAGTAGTTGTGTGAACGAGGGTGGTTAATATATTGCTGGACTTTGGGGTTAGAATATAGCTCGATGCCTAGAGTTAAAAACAGCAGGATTGCTTCTGAAAGCTGACGGCTAGAGATAAAGACTCGATTCTTAAATTTAAGCACCGAGAAGGGAGATAAAGATGGTCAATTTTGGGCTGAATTCGGCCAGCATCTTAGGAATTTTTCTGGCAGTGGCCGGAGCGGGATTATACTTCCTGCGCTCGGTGCGGCCGGAACTTTCCAGGGATCATGATATATTTTTTGCCGCCGTTGGTTTACTGTGCGGTTTAATTCTACTTTTTCAAGGGTGGCGACTGGATCCGATTTTGCAATTCGGACAATTTTTGCTGACTGGGGCAGCGGTGTTTTTTGCCTTCGAGACGGTAAAATTGCGGGGTTTAACCACGGAACAGGCCCGCCGCGGCACGTCTTTTGTGGATGAACGTCCTGTGAGTCGGGAATATCGGGCCGAATTAGAACCCCTCGACACCTACGAACCAGAGGAACGTTACGAAGATAATCCCCGTTTACGCGGTTACGATGATCCCCGCTCTTCCCGCACTTCTAGTTATCAGGACGAGGAACCCCGCAGCACCCGCACCCGTCGGCCGGCCGATCCTAGCAGTCGCAAAACCAGTAATCGTCGTCCCCGCAATAGTTCCCCCACTAGCGATCGAGATGTTTATGATCAGCGCCGTAGCGGTGATGATTGGGAAGAAACCAGTCCCCGTCCCCGTCGTCGTCCCGCTAGTGAAGAAACGAGCAGTAAACCGCCCCGCACTAGCCAAAAACGTCGTCCTCGCCCAATAATTGAGGATGATCCGCCATTTAAAGGGGAATACGTCGATTATCAACCGATCGATCCTAGGGATGCCGGCGATCAAGAAGATTGGGAGAGACCAGATAATAGTGAACGGGAGTCGAGCAATGATAATCCGACTAGGTTTGATTATTAAGGAGTAAGTCCGATGACCAAAGCTCCCTTTTTCCTGTTTATCTGCTTGTTTTTAGGGGTTATAGGCGGTTGTAATCTCAATAACCCCGGTTTATCTACAGGAAACCTCAATAGTCGCTATAATGACGAAAAACCTGCCCTGAGCGGTGATGGTCGTTGGCTTGCTTTGCTGTCTAATCGTCGCGGTAGTAATCAGATTCTGCTCTATGATTTGCAGACAAAACAATACCAGACCCTAGGGGGATTATATACTGGTCAAGAAATTACCGATAGCCCTAGTTTAAGCCAAACGGGGCGTTATCTGGCTTATGTGGTGATTATTGAAGGTCGTCCCGTCATCGCTTTATATGATCGCATTACCGATCGTTCTGAGTTATTGAGTCAAAATTATCGCGGTTGGTTGCGAAATCCCCGTCTTAGTCCCGATGGTCGTTATCTTGTCTTTGAATCCGCTCGTCGGGGACAATGGGATGTGGAGGTTCTTGATCGCGGTCCGAATATCGAGTTAGATATTGCCGATGGCAGTCCCGTTGAAAGTCCCAAACCGTGAAACGTTATTTTTTTATTAGTCTTGTTGCTGTAATTAGTTGGTTAACTGGATGTGCGGGTTATCCCAGTTTATTGTCCTTTCCTTTCGATCGAGGGGGGAGAAGTTTAAACAGTGCTGCTAGTGAATTAACTCCCTATCTTGCCTCTCGCTATCTCGTTTTTGCTTCTGATCGCAATGGTTCCCAAGCTATCTATCTTTTTGATGCCATCGATCGCCGTTTACTGCCTTTACCCGGCCTAAATTCTCTCGATCAGATCGCTTCTAGTCCTTCCATTAGTGAAGATGGTCGTTATATCGTTTTTACTGCTAGTCGTCAGGGAAAAACGACTATTTATCTGTACGATCGACAAACTGAACAGAGAAGGGAAATTGCTCCCGATCTCCTCGCAGAAGTACGCAATCCGATCATCAGTGCCGATGGTTCTAAAGTGGCTTTTGAAGCGGCAAAAAATGGGCAATGGGATATTATGATTTACGATCTATCCGGACGGGTATTAGTCAATGAAAATCAGTGATCATTAGACCTCTTATAAAAATAAAAAATTGTTGTTAGGGTTAGGAGTCAGTAGCCAGTAGTCAGTAGTCAGTAGTCAGGAGTCAGTAGCCAGTCGTCAGTAGTCAGTAGTCAGGAGAATTAAGAATGAATAATAATCAACTGAATGGTCTATTTAAGGATTTTGTGCAATTTAATCCTTATTTTTGCCGTTTTTGAAACCTCAAAAATTATCTTAAACCCATAGCTTTTAGTCGATGTTCTAGAAACTGTTTTCCCTGTTTTTCGCCGTCAGCGATCAGACGCTGGATATTGGCAGGAGAGCGATCGAGTTTACTTTCATAGTTGAGACTATCGGCTAATTCCGCCGACATTTCGATCATAGGAATATGGTAATCTCGATCGGGATCTTCTGGGAAAGATTTAGGAATTTTTAATGGTTCTGTTAAGGCGATCTCGCGCAAGTATTCCTCTTTAAATGCTCCTTTAAGAAATAATTGATTGATCAACTCAATCTGATCGAGACCTTGAAATAGGGAAACATTGCCTTCTAATTCATTACGGCGATCAGCAATATCATCGGATTGCACGGGGATCTTATCTCTGGAGGTGGGATTAATTTTAATTACCCAAATTTCATCGGGAATATTTTCGACTCCAACAAATTCACGGCGAATTAAAGAACGGATGGGGGGATTATCGGAAAATAGTCCATCCCAGTAGGCCATAGTTTCAATGGTGACAGCAGGAAAAATGTTAGGAACACAAGCAGAAGCTAGGATATGTTCAATTTTAACTGCTTCCTCGCGCGAGTTAAATTTACTTAATTTTCCTGTCAGGACATTACAGGCCCCCATTAATAAAATTGGTGGTTCTGGTTTAGCTCCCCAAGTGGCTAATTCCGAGAAATCAATATGCGCTCTTAGTAACTGATCAAAGTTGGTAAAGCGACTGCGTAAACCATAGGTAGCTATAGAAAATAAGGTTTTAGTAATCGGAGAGGAAGGACTGAGATTATACTGGGGAATTAATCCTTTGCTGGCTAATTCTAGAGCTTTAATAGCTGAGTCATTAAATAGTTGTTCTTGGGGAGTTCGAGCGCTATTATCTTCCCAAAAATCAATCATTCTTTTCCAAACGACGCTATCACCTTTTTTGAGAGCATACCAGGTGAAAAATGCACAGATAGCACCGCCAGAAGTACCACTGAGACTGACAATATTAAAGTAATCTTGCACTTTATTGTCAAATAATGCTTTCAAGGCGCCGGCAGTAAAAGCAGTTTGACTGCCGCCTCCCTGACAAGCGATCGCAATTTTGGCTTTCATAAATATCCTTGTCTCCTGAATGGCTTCTATCTAAGCCCTAAGTAGGGAGGCACAATTATTTCTAGGATGGGTTAGCGGTAGCGTAAACTATGCGGGCGTTGGGTTTCATGCTTCAACCCAACCTACGTTCATCTTATATTTAATTCCACCCACCTACTTAGGGCTTTAATTTAAGGTTAATTGAAAACTTAGAATCGGATGCAAAAATATAGAAAATTTTCTGATTTTCATAGAGCGGATCGGGAGATGTTGCTATCACTTCTAGAAAAGAACAGGGTTTCAAGGGAATTTTCTAGGTAATTAGCTGAAGCCATCAGCCAGAACAAGGTGATAATAACTAGAACAATGGCTAATTAATCGGATAACTGATAACTGATAACTGATAACTGATAACTGATAACTGATAACTGATAACTGATAACTGATAACTGATAACTGATAACTGATAACTGATAACTGATAACTGATAACTGATAACTGATAACTG
>NZ_JADEXI010000174.1:0-8154 GCF_015207185.1 Microcystis sp. LEGE 08355
CTATAGTCCCATCTATCAACTGCGGGTACGTCAGGAAAGCGCCAATAAGGTGCTGATTTTGGTACAGACCGCAGCAGGGTTTCAACTGGGACAATTAACTCAATCGGACAGTCAAACCCTAGCCCTAGAATTGCTCTCCTCCCGCAATTCTGTCCCCGTTTCTCAGGTTCCTGACTCCACCACTATTCCCGTCCCTTTGCCCCCCAATATGGGGCAATTTAACCCACCTCCGCGCCCCTCTAACCCCACTCCTAATAATCCTCGACAACGCAATGGCCGCTTTTTAGTGGTGATCGATCCGGGCCACGGTGGTAAGGATCCGGGCGCGATCGGAATTGGTGGCCTTCAGGAAAAAAACGTGATTCTGCCCATTTCCCTAGAAGTTACCCGCATCCTGCAACAACAGGGCATCGATGTGCGTCTAACTAGAGATAGCGACTTTTTCGTCACCCTGCAAGGCCGCACAGATTTGGCTAACCAGATCGATGCCGATCTATTTGTCAGTATCCACGCTAACTCTATGGGGAAAGCACGACCAGATGTCAACGGCATAGAGGTGTATTACTTTGGTGATCGCCGTTTGTCGGACACCATCCATCGCAATATTGTCCGCAGTGTCGATATGCGCGATCGGGGGGTGCGTCGGGCCCGTTTCTATGTGCTGAGAACCTCCAGAATGCCCTCTACCCTCGTGGAAGTGGGTTACGTTACCGGTGCTCAGGATGCTCCTAAATTAGCCAATGCCAACTTTCAACGACAAATGGCGGCAGCGATCGCTGGGGGGATTATTGAATATATTCAACGAAATCTCCGTTAATGATTAAATCATTGGAGCATTAGTTTACCAATCAAAAAATTCGTGTTTTAATATCATCAAATAAAGCTATTTTAGATCAGCGTTTTCCTCGATATCTATGAGAGAATCACAACTTAGTCCGATTGGTGTGTTTGATAGTGGTGTGGGTGGACTGACCGTTTTAAGGGAGTTGTATAAACAGCTGCCCCAAGAATCGATTCTCTATTTCGCCGATACCGCTAGACTTCCCTACGGAACCCGTTCTAAAGGGGAAATTATCGAATTTGTCCAGGAAATTCTCACTTGGATGGGCGAGCGCCGGGTGAAAATGGTGATTATGGCCTGTAATACCAGTTCCGCCTTGGCTTTAGAAGAAGTGCGGGCCGAATTTAAAGATTTACCGATTTTGGGGGTAATTTTACCCGGGGCAAAAACTGCCGTTCAAAAAGGAAAGCGCATTGGTGTGATTTCTACCCCGGCTACGGCTAAAAGTAATGCCTATAAACAAGCGATTCAAGAAATCGATCCTACTGCCCAAGTTTGGCAAATTCCCTGTCCTGAATTTGTCCCTTTGATCGAGGCTAACCGCATTTTTGACCCCTACACCACGCAGGTGGCTAGGGAATATCTTCAGCCTTTACTAGCAGAAAATATTGATACTCTGGTCTATGGTTGTACCCATTATCGCCATCTTTCCCCGGTTTTACGTCGTCTTTTACCTAGTTCCGTGCGGTTGGTAGATCCCGCCGCTTCCGTTGTCCGAGCGGCGGAAAAAGAACTAGAATTATTAGGTCTAAAAAATCCCGAAACACCCCTACCTACTAACTTCGCAGTTAGCGGTGATCCTGACACTTTTGCTCGTTTATCTCGTCAATGGCTCGGTTTTTCTCCCAGGGTAGAAAAGGTTTATCTGCAATGTCGGGTGAAGACCCTCGGTTTTACCGATGGGATGAAACAAAGGCCAGTTTGACTCTCCCCCGCTAACCGCTCGCGCGGTGTAGCGGGGGATTCTCGGTTCTTAGGCTTTTAACTAGATCGACCTGGTTTAACCGGACGACCCCCGTCAGACCGCCTCCGCAAGCGTTTTCTAACACGGTCAGCCCGACCGCGTTTTTTCCTCGGTTCTCGATTACCTTCGCTGATGCCGTATCTCTTGGTTCAATGTGGCCGCAAGAATCACACCGGTGGACTCTTTCCGATAACGACTTTTTGCCGGTAATCGCACCACAATTCGGACAATCCTGGGAAGTTCCGTTTTTATCGACCTTAAGATAATATTTTCCCCGTTTCCAAACAACAAACGGTAGTATCTCATTAATAAAACTACCGATGCCCGAATCTAGAGATTGTTTTCTAACGATCCCTCTAGACCAGGAAACGAAGTTAATATCTTCAACAAAGATATTATCAGCAAAATCACAAAGGTAATGAGCTAGTTTAAAGTGCCAATCTCTACGGGGATTAGACACTTTTTCGTGTAATCTTGCTATCTTCTCCTGAAGTTTTAACCAATTGCTAGAGCCTTTAGTTTTCCGTTTCAAGCGTCTTTGTAGCAATTTAAGCTTACTCTGTACTTTCAACAAAAATCGAGGGGCTTTGATTAAATCTCCCCGTGAAGTAGCAACAAAACTCTCAATCCCCGCGTCAATTCCTAAACAGGTTTTCCCCACTGTCATATCGGGAACTAATTCCGGAGATTGGAAGGAAACCGAAACGTAAAATCCCGACGCTTTTTGGATAATTCGAGCTTGTTTAGGCTCGAACCCAGACGGGTATTCTCTAGATTGCCTGATTCTAATTTTTCCCAATTGTGGAAAATTTAAGTATTCGTCACCTAGAAAGCTTTTTGACAGCGCAGGAAAAACAAAACTCCGCATCTTTTTCTTAAATCTAGGAAAGCCGAAGCCTTTCGATTTCATCTGGTTAAACGCCTTATCTAAAGTTTTTAAGACTTGCTGTAAAACTTGAGCGTTAACCGTCTTTAATATCGGGTAAACTTTTTTAGCTTCCGTTAGATTTTTAGCTTGAACGAAGTAATTAGGATAGGGTTCATCCGCAGGAATTATGTACTCGGAAACTAGCGAACAGTGATCCGCAAGACACTTTCGAGAGTTTAACCAATCTTTCCGTTCTGAAAGAGCGTAATTATAAACGCTTTTGCAAACATCAAGAATGTGGATTATCTCCTGTTCCTGTTGTCTGTTTACCTTTAGTTTGTACTGGTAGGTAAGCGTTATCACTGTCTTTCGTGAGCGTGATGTATAGTTAAATTATAACACTTACTGCCTAGGATATCAACTATAGCGGTTCTCACACCTGTGTGGCACAGTTTAACCTTTGCTAATTAAGCTTTTCACCATCGATAATGTATCTCTTGCGAACAGGAAACGCTATAATTACAATCATGGACCCAACTAATCGCTAACCTTAAAACAGTTAGTAGTCGCTTAATTAGACAAGAATTTCCGTATTTGGCGGCCGAGTATTTCGACAACAAACCCTATTTTTGGACGGGAGCTTATTTCGTGGCTAGTTGTGGCGACGTTACTGTCGAACAACTAAAAAAATACGTCGAGAACCAAAACTCCCCGAAAGTGGAAACGCTACCGCGTTAGTTTTATTCTGGTCGCGATTCATCTCGCTCCATTGAGATAGTTTTGATTCCCGCTCTGGCCCGGTCGGGAGGAAATAATACCAATTCTCCAAAGTCTGACTACAGAAGTTTAATCCCCCTAAATCCCCCTTAAAAAGGGTGACTTAAATTCGATGTGTAGTTTTCATTTAGAGAAATGGTATAAGCATATTCCAGAAAAAGGGTTTTTTTGAGAAACCCGTTTTCTAACTGATAACTCAAAAAGATTGGGATTGAATGGCTGTGATTACCACCGTATTGATAATATCGGGAACGGTACAACCGCGACTGAGATCATTGACGGGTTTTTTTAATCCCTGTAGGATTGGACCAATCGCTAAAGCTTTTGTTTCCCGCTGTACGGCTTTATAAGTATTATTCCCTGTATTCAGGTCAGGAAAAATAAACACCGTTGCTTGGCCCGCCACCTCTGACCCCGGCATTTTTTGGGCGGCTACTTCCCTATCTACCGCCGCATCGTACTGAATTGGGCCTTCTAGCTTCCAATCGGGGCGTTTTTCCCTAGCGATTTTGGTCGCTTGTCGTACTTTTTCCACGTCTTCTCCCTGGCCCGATTGACCCGAAGAATAGGAAAGCAGGGCGATTCGCGGTTCAATTCCGAATTTTTGGGCGGTTTCGGCAGAAGATAGAGCAATTTCGGCTAATTCCTCGGCACTGGGGTCGGGATTGACCGCACAATCCCCATAGACCAAGACCCGATCCTCTAGACACATAAAAAAGACCGAGGAGACGATCGCACAATCGGGCTTAGTTTTGATAATCTGGAGTGCAGGCCTAATCGTGTGTTGAGTGGTATGCACTGCCCCCGATACCATACCATCAGCATCGCCCTGATACACCATTAAAGTGCCAAAATAGGAGACATCCTGTGCATAATCCCGGGCCATATCGAGATTCATTCCCTTGGCTTTTCTCGCTTCGTAGAGGGTCTGCACATAGCTTTCAAAATGGGGACTAGCCACGGGGTCAATAATTTGCAGGCGATCGAGATCGAGAGTGATACCATGTTTTTTAATCACCATTGCGATCTCGTCCGGTTGTCCCAAGAGGGTTAAATCGACGATATCCTGTTCGATTAACACTGTGGCCGCCTGGAGGATGCGCGGTTCAGTCCCTTCGGCCAAAACGATGTGACGTTTTTGCGCTTTGGCCTGTTGTACGAGATTATAGGTGAACATCTTCGGGGTAATCCCCTGGGTCCGCAAAGTGCGAATTTGCGCTTCTAGGCGATCGAGATTGATGTTACTGTGAAAAAGCTGCAGACTGAGGTTAATTTTATCGTAGTCCGTCGAGGTTAGGGTGGTCCGCACTTGGTGGATGCGTTCGGCCGTGGTGTAGGTATCGGTGGTGACGGAGAGAATCGGTAAGGGATCGGGCAAACCTTCAATTAAACGGGCGATCGAAGGATTGAGGTTATGACCTGCTGTTAAGACTATACCGGCTAATTGGGGATAATTGGCCGATTGGTGGGCCTGTAACATCCCGATAATCACATCGCCGCGATCCCAAGGAGTGATAATTAAACTATCTTCTTTTAGCCGTTCTAGGGCATTTTGCATCTGCATGGCCACCACCAGAAAGTTACTAGCTAAACTATCTAATCTGTGCTGTCCGTAGAGAACTTTTGCCTGTAATTGTTGGGCGATTTCTGCCACTCGCGGGCTGCTAAGTTTGGCATTGTGGGGAATCACTCCTAGGGCATATTCTTGGGGGGGAAAAATTTTAGTCAGGCTTTTCCGTAATTCCTCGGTTTTTTCCTCTTCAGCTTGATTGATAATAATTCCGATCACCGTACAACCTTTATCTTGGTAGGTATCGCAGGAAATCAGGATCGGACTAAGGGCATCTTCGACACTGCGCTGGTAGGCATTACCTAATATTAAGATGGGATGGCCGAGATTTTTGGCGATTTCTGTATTTATTTCAAATTCAAAGGCGGAATTTTCTTGCAGATAATCGGAACCTTCACAGAGGATAAAATCATATTTTTTCTCTAAGTTTTTAAACTTTTTGATAATTTTTTCGATGATTTCATCAAATTTTTGTTGTACCAATAACTCCTTCACTTCGTCGTAACATAAACCGAAGGCCTCTTCGTAGGTTTGTTCTAATTTAAAATAATTGAGGATTAAGTCAATGTCTTCGTCCCGATGACCTTGGGAACAGTCGAGAACAATTGGCTGGAAAAAAGCAACTTTATTAGTTTTGCGGAGAATTAAGTCAATAATTCCTAAAGCTACTAACGCTTTACCGCTTCCCGTTGCCGTCGTGCTGATATATAAAGAGTTAGTCATGGGTAGAGGAGAATAATAACAGGAGTGGGATTTAATTGGGCTACCCCAACCTTGAGGTGAGCGATTGATCCCCCCTTAATCCACCCTTGATCCCCCCTTAATAAGGTGGTTTTGATCCCCCCTTAATCCCCCCTTAATAAGGGGGGCAGCGATCAAGTTGTCTATAAGGGTGTGAACTGTTGGCAAATTTTCAGTAAACTATCTTTATTTGTTGGCTAATCCAGAGATTTTTGTCCCAGAGCGATCGCTGTTTAAATATCTACTAGAGAGTGATCGACTATACCTTGTAATCTAGCAGTTATTTTGTCCGATGGCTGTTCACTGGTAACATTTTTTCCATGAACTTGATTTAATTTCCTCAGACTAAAATAAAGACTCCAGAAAATCCTATCACTGGCTTTCCAGCTAGGGCTTGATTTTTCACAAAGATTTAAGCTTATCTCCCTCGGATTGCCATTAAATTTTAACTGGAAGCAATTACCCCAGATTGTTGAAACCATTGGCTAATTCCGGCGGCTAAAACTTGCGCTAATTGTTTTTGTGCCTGAGTATCGGTAATCCATTCAAATTCTTGAGGATTACTCATAAATCCTAACTCTAATAACAAAGAAGGACTACTATAGGGACGAGTTAAAGCTAAATTATTCCAAAATACTCCATAGGAAGGACGACTAAGATTTTTGGTTAAATAATCGTGGAGAAAAACTGATAAATCCGCTGCTTGGGGATGATACCAAAATATGCCAATTCCTTGGGTATTTAAGGCATCTCCATCATCAGGTAAAGCATTATAGTGAACCGATATTGCTAGGGTTGGTTGTAGATTATTAATCATCTCTACTCGTGCTGGTAGGGATAGTTCGATGTCCGTTTCTCTGGTTAAATAAACTGTTGCCCCGAATTTTTCTAACTCCCGTTTAATTAATTTAGACATAAGCAAATTAATCTCTTTTTCTGTGTAACCCGTCGGACCGACAGCACCAGTTTCTTTACCTCCGTGTCCGGGATCTAATAAAATAACTTTGCCCTGTAAATTATCACTTTTTTCCGGGGGATGACGCAGGGTTAAGATTAAATTTGTCCCCTGGTAACGAAGACTATAACCCCACTGTTGTTTTTGGTTAAGATTAAAAGTGTATTCTATCGTAGTCGGGTTGATTTGTCGCCAATCTAAACGTCTGACCAAAGGATTATCCACTAGAAAAATTGTATCGGTTTGGGCAATGGTATTATAAAGGGTCAAAATAAATTTATCATCCTCTTGTGCCACGGCGATGGGTACAGGATGGGAGAGGGGGAACATAATTTCCGTTGCTTGATTGATACTTCGAGAAGAGAGACCGCGAATATTAGCATTATCTAAGACCTCATTGACTATTAAACGGGTTTCTCGCTCTAAAATCCAACCACCATAATCTAACCGTAACCAATCCCCTTCTTTCCCAGTGACTCTCGCTTTCGTGCCTTGGGGTAAAGGAGTTAAACGGGAATAATCACTACCCGGCCCCGTGCGCGCTACCCCTTCCGCAACTATAATTTCAATCACCGGTAAATTTTGATCGCTAATAATGTTAATTTCTCCTTGACTTTGTTGACTAATCGATCGATTATTTAATTGTGCTGTAAAAATAGGTTTTCCTAAGTTAGCCTCTTGTTGAAACTGTTGACAACCTCGATAGTAACCAGTTTTATCCTCGGAATTCGCTTGATTAAGATTAGTTAAAACTGCGGCATTACTAGGCAGTTTTGTGGTTTGAGGTTGGGGTAAAAGAGGCAGTATTTTATCTCCTAACTGCACAGAAACCTGAGCTTGGGGAGTGGCAATCGCACTAAAACAAATCCATTCCCCCACTAACCTTGTCCTGTGGACAGAAGGACTGAGAGAGTTATCAGCAAAAGCTAATTCTTGGGGAATAACTGCTTGAGTATCTCGACGAATTATTTGGCGATTAATAGTTTGATTTTGATAGCGAATAGTGAAATTATTTTCGCCAACTTCTAGGGGAAAACTAGGGGCAAAATATCCTTTAGCACTGCGTTGAATCGGTTGATTATTGAGCAAAACTTGACCCGATGGAGGAGCAGAACCAATAAAAAAGATTCTGGCGGCCGTGGTTTGATGATTATCGGGAGGATAAACAATCATCAATGAGGTAGATTTGGCGCTGATACTCTGATAAAAACCGATTAATAGCACTAAACCTAAACCGATTAAGATATTTTGCCCAAAAGTTCTCACCTTTAACCAGAATCGCCCCATATTATCCCCCTCTTAGCTGACAAATATTATCCTAAAACAAATTCTGGAGGTTTGTTGTTCGTCTTCTAAGCTGTACTGTATTTAAACTGCCTGTGGAAAATAGTCGTACAAATGCTCTGGCTCCCACTTCCCCACCACCCCACTTCCCCAC
>NZ_JADEXI010000175.1:0-8152 GCF_015207185.1 Microcystis sp. LEGE 08355
GACCCTAAGTAGCTGGTTATAATTAAATTGAAGATGGCTCCCCCCTTAATCCCCCCTTGATAAGGGGGGTGTCTGACAGTTTTTAACACCTAACTACTTAATAATGGGTTCCCTTATTTTTCCAAACGCACTAGATACCATTGTAGATAACCCCCCTCACCCAGGTCTAACTCGCAGTAATTATCGCGCAAATAGAGAGCTTTTTCCTCAAAACTAGAGAATTTTGCCAATTGTCGGGGACAAATCTCCGGTTTTGCGGCGATTAAATCCTTTAACTTATCCCGCAACTGGTCGGGAGTCTGGAATTGTTCAGATTGATCGGCCTCAAGGACAAGAAAATAGTCCCCTTGATACATAATAGAGTCGGGCATCGCTGTTTGATAGTCTCAGTAGGAAAAATTTTTGGCTATCTTTATCACTTTATCGCCTCAAAGCTCGATCGACACCACCACTATGACAGACCATCTCACCAATCCCTTTCTCAGTCTCCCTTACGAAAGCGCCATGCAGGACTTGGGGGACCAATACTACGATCAAGTTGCGGCTGCGGATTTTCCCCATCATATCCTTCGTTTTCGCAATGATGCTTTATTACCTTTGGTGGGAATTGAGCCAGAATTAACCTTAGATGAGCATTTTATCGAGGCTTTTGGTAAATTTCAATCCCTGACCCCTTTTTTAGCCCTGCGTTACCACGGTTATCAATTTGGCGAGTATAATCCTTTCTTGGGAGATGGTCGCGGTTTTCTCTACGGTCAAGTTAGGGGTATTGATGGCAAATTATACGATTTTGGTACGAAAGGATCGGGACGGACCCCCTATTCCCGTCATGCGGACGGTAGGTTAACTCTCAAGGGTGGAGTTAGAGAAGTCTTAGCTGGGGAAGCTTTACGCGGTTTAGGGGTGAATACCTCTCGCTGTCTCAGTTTGGTGGAAACGGGGGAATCCCTCTGGCGCGGTGATGAACCTTCCCCGACGCGATCTTCGGTGATGATTCGAGTTAGTAATTCTCATATTCGTTTCGGGACTTTTGAGCGTTTATTTCATATTAAACGTGGCGATTTAATTAAAAGACTCCTCGATCATGTAATTATTTATTATTATCCTGAAATCGATCCCCAAGATAGAGATCGCTATTTAAAATTTTACGCCGCTTTGATTGAAAGAACCGCTAAATTAGCAGCCCAATGGATGGCCGCAGGTTTTTGTCATGGGGTTCTCAATACCGATAATATGTCAATTACTGGGGAAAGTTTCGATTATGGTCCCTACGCTTTTATTCCTTCCTATAACCCCCAATTTACGGCGGCCTATTTCGACTACGGTGGTCGTTATAGTTATGGCAATCAGCCTTTTATCTGTCGCTTAAATCTAGAGTTACTGCAATCTCCCCTGTCCATGATTGTTTCCTTGTTAGAGTTAGATATGGCTTTGGCTAACTATGACCAGCATTACAATTTTTATTATCAAAAAATGATGCTCAAAAAGTTAGGTTTTGAGGATATTTTTACTCCAGAATCCGCTTTACTGGTCAGCAAAACTGTGGAAGTTCTCCAAGAAACTGGCCTCGGTTATCACGAATTTTTCTATCAATTAAGTGAACAATTTAATTACGGTTGGCGAGAAAATAGTTCTCTAATTATTGAAAATATGGATTTACCGAAAGCTGATTGGCAACGTTGGCGAGAGTTATATAGTTTGGTCTTAAATCAATTACCCCTAGATTCCTTGACTCAAATTGACGACACTTTAAAGCATTATAATCCTAAAACCGCTTTACTTAGACCGCTAATCGAATCGGTTTGGGAAGCCATTACCTATAAAGACGATTGGCAACCTTTCCAAGAATTAGTGATAAAATTACAAAATAAACAGTAATTAAGTAAGAGGACAAAATTAATTTCTTGGTTAGAATAGGCAACAGGTGGTTAAATATGTGTAATTAATTATCTCTAGCTACTTATTCAGGTCATTTCCTGAAATGCGTTGGACAAAAATTGACCAGACTTGGCGATCAATGTTTCCTCTCCAACCATTAAGAGTGTCAAAATAATAGTAAAATTTTGTGACAAAGTGCCGTCATATCTAAGAATCTTTGCTAGAACTCTAGAAAGCTTCTGTGATCAGTCTCCTTCAAGGAGATTGTTTGCAGTAAGCTCTTCTGGCTAACAGGCTTTTGGGTGTGATATGGGGAAAGTTTCTTGCAATTGCGCCTAAATCGAGTGATATACAGAAAGTTGATCTATATCGTTACTCTGGAGAGTGTTGTGCAGAAAGTTGACCTATAATGTGTAGTAAAACAATCCGTAGGGTGCGTTCCCTAATGGGGGTCTTACTGCTCCACCGATCGATTTTGAGGAACGCACCATGCACATTGATTGAAGCTGTGAGTTTAGGTGGAATGCTGAAGGCACTGGGTAGTGCGATGCCAAAGGCACTGCGTAGCAGATCGCCGATCTGGTAGGGTGCGTTCCCTAATGCAACTTCTACCGCTCCACCGATCGATTTTTGGGGAACGCACCATGCCCATGGATTGAAACTGTGAGTTTAGGTGCGATGCCGCTCTGGTCGGACCAGTTGAGGAATGTTAGCGAAGATTCCCAATGTTTGGTTAAAATAGAGGGGCAAAAGTCGCCACAGGGTCGCTTCAATGACAGTTCGACAACCCCGCTACAGTAAAGAAGAATTTGCTCGACGTGGTAATGAGATTTATCAATCTCAGGTACGTCCCCAAGTCGAGGAGGGTAATCAGGGGAAAATTGTGGCAATTGACATTGAAACAGGGGCTTTTGAAGTAGCGGATGATTTGGTAAGCGCAGCGAAGCAACTTTCTGCACGAGTGCCTGATACTCAGACATGGTTTGTTCGCATTGGGCATTCAGCCGTCGATCACTTTGGTGCACGGAGCCTGAGAACAAAGCCATGATGCAAGGTCGTGTAAATCAAGGGTGTGAGGCGACGTTAGCGATCGCAGTCAGAAACAATGAAACAACGCAGATAGTAGATGCTGTAATTGATACAGGATTTTCGGGTTTTCTCACCTTGCCGTCTGACATAATTGCTAGGTTAGGGTTTATTTGGGAGGGTCGAGATCTGGCGACGTTAGGCGATGGGACTTTCTGCACGTTTGAAGTTTACATCGGGCTTGTGATCTGGGACGGGCAATATCGTGAGATTTACATCAACGAATCAGAGACGGTTCCGTTGATTGGGATGCAGCTATTACGAGGATACGATTTGCGAATTCAGGCAATTGAGGGTGGTTTAGTTATGATCGAAGCGTTGAAGTAGAGTGCGATGCTGAAGGCACTGGGTAGCAGCACGCCATCGCTGTAGCAACGTGGAGGCTAGAATATATTAAGCCCTATCGTTAGATGTTGTATATGACTGAACGACTTGAGCAGGCGATCGCCCAATTAAAAACCTTGTCAACCGATCAACAGGACGCGATCGCAACTCTAATTTTGGCAGAACTCGAAGAAGAGCAGCGATGGAATGACTCCTTTGCTCGCTCACCAAACTTGCTGGCTAAACTAGCAGCCGAAGCAATGGCAGAACATCGATCGGGTAAGACTCAAGAATTAGACCCAGAAACGTTGTGAAGTCTTTTACCACTGCTGGTTTTCGGGAGATGTTTTCTGAGCTTCCAAAACCGATTCAAGAGCAGACCCGCAAAGCGTATCGGCAATTCAAAGAAGACCCAAGCTATCCCAGCTTGCGATTCAAGAAAGTCCATCCACAGCTGCCCATCTATTCTGCACGCATCAATAGGGATTATCGTGCTGTCGGTCAATTAGAGGATGATACGGTGATTTGGTTCTGGGTTGGTTCCCACCCAGAGTACGATATGCTGCTTGACCAATTGTAGTGCGATGCCGAAGGCACTGCATAGCAGATCGCTATCACTGTAGGGTGCGTTCCCTAATGCAAGTCCTACTGCTCCACCGCTCGATTTTGGGGAACGCACCATGCCCACTCAAAATCGGTAAAACCCTACACCCTACACCCCACACCCCGCCCCCACGAAAAACTTTTTGCCGCAAACCCTAATCAATTAACGCTCATTCTTAATTCTCCTGGCTACTGGCTCCTTACTCCTCACCTAAAGGAAGATTTTTGATTTTTGCAAGAGGTCTCTTGTTTGAGTATGGGACTGACTTCTTGGCTTCAGGCTCAAATCCCGTCAGTCCCGCTCGCTCAATCCTTGACTGGGTAAGCTTTTCCAACTCTTTGACCCCATCTTGCTCCCAAAAATGAGCGAACGATGAGTCCCATGAGAGGAAACTTTGCCCTTGTCAGTGCGTCTTTGGCCTCTAAGCAAACAAGTGTCACGCTTGCGATAGAATAGATCGGACTTAGCCTAAATGGGGTCAGGGAAAGAATGTGCGGAATTGTTGGCTATATCGGAACCCAAACAGCGATCGATATTCTCCTAGCTGGTTTGGAACGTTTAGAATATCGGGGTTATGATTCGGCAGGAATTGCCACAATTCTCGAAGGTGAATTACATCGAGTCCGCGCCCAGGGAAAACTCTACAATCTGCGGGAAAAATTAGAACAGGAAGTTAATCCCTCCCAAATTGGCATCGGTCACACCCGTTGGGCAACCCACGGCAAACCCGTAGAAAGTAATGCCCATCCCCACACCGATAATAGTCAACGGGTGGCAGTGGTACAGAATGGCATTGTCGAAAATTTTCAGGTATTAAGAACAGAATTAAAGGAGAAAGGCTGTATATTTGACTCGGAAACCGACACAGAAGTTATTCCCCATCTAATCGCCAGTTATCTACCCAAACCTACCGATGAAGACTACTTGGGGGTGAGTCCTTTCCTCAAGGCAGTTTTAAGGGCAATTGAACGTTTAGAGGGTGCTTTTGCCCTAGGGGTGATTAGTCCCGATTATCCCGATGAATTGATTGTCGTGCGGCAACACGCCCCTTTAATCATCGGTTTTGGTCAGGGGGAGTTTTTCTGTGCCTCCGATGTCAGTGCTTTGGTTCCCCATACCCGGGCAGTGCTGTCCCTGGATAATGGCGAAATCGCTCGGTTAACACCCTTGGGAGTAGAAATTTATAATTTTGAGGGCAAAAGAGTCCGTAAAAGCCCCAGAGTCCTCGATTGGAGTCCGACGACCGTAGAAAAACAGGGTTATCGTCACTTCATGCTCAAGGAAATCTACGAACAACCCGGAGTGGTGCGCGACTGTTTAGGGACCTATCTGCATCCCCATTGGACAGCACAAAATGAGGATAATGTCAACCCGATAAATATTAATTTTTCTGAAGAAATTTACGATAATTTAGAACATATTCAGATTTTAGCCTGTGGAACCAGTTGGCACGCTAGTTTAGTCGGTAAATACTTGATCGAGCAGTTGGCAGGTATTCCCACCAGGGTACAGTACGCCTCGGAATTTCGCTATGCACCCACCCCCCTGATGCCCAATACTTTAACTATCGGGGTGACGCAATCGGGGGAAACAGCCGACACTTTAGCGGCTTTGGAAACGGAAAAACAGCGTCGTTTAGGATTAGAAAAAAAATATCAGGCCCGGATTATCGGTATTACTAATCGCCCCGAAAGTACCCTAGCACAAATGGTCGATCAGATTATTAATACCCAAGCAGGAATCGAGATCGGGGTGGCGGCAACTAAGAGTTTTACGGCACAATTATTGGGTTTTTATCTCTTAGCTTTGGATTTATCCTATCGTCGTCAAACTTTGTCTTTAGAGAGAATCGAGGAAATTATTAATGGAATGCGATCGCTGCCAAGATTAATCGAGACTGTCTTAGAAAAACAGGAAAAAGCGATCGAAGAATTAGCCCATGAATTTAATGACACCCAAGACTTTATTTTCTTGGGACGGGGGATTAATTTCCCCATTGCCTTAGAAGGGGCCTTAAAACTCAAAGAAATCAGTTATATTCATGCGGAAGGCTATCCAGCCGGAGAAATGAAACACGGACCAATCGCGCTTTTAGATGCAAAAGTTCCCGTAGTAGCGATTGCTATGCCGGGGATAGTTTATGATAAGGTTCTCTCCAATGCACAGGAAGCAAAAGCAAGGGATGCGCGATTATTGGGAGTAGTTGCCGACAGCGATACGGAAGCGCCAAAAGTCTTTAATGATTTGTTGTATGTGCCGGAAATTGAAGAATTATTATCGCCAATTCTAACAGTAATTCCCCTACAATTGCTCTCCTATCATATCGCAGCCCGTCGCGGTTTAGACGTGGATCAGCCGCGCAATTTAGCCAAAAGTGTCACGGTGGAGTAAAGTTCAACAGGTTGAAACTATCCGATCAAGCGGAGATATCTGATCGTTGTGCTTTGCTGTTCTATGTTGTTCAGGTTTCATCCCTTCGGTAAAACCGAGGGTCTTCCCCTGACATTTATGATAAAATCAAGAGGCCGACTGACATCTGAGAAGCGATAGCAACCATGACGGGTGTGGACTTACAGCAATTATTACTAGAAAAATGGGGTCGTTCCTACGATATCCAGCTGCGACGCATCAAAGATAAGGTTCATGTCCAGGTAATGTGGAAATATCTCGAACAAGCTTCTTTTCCCCTCTCCGAGTCTGAATATCTGGAACATCTCAATGCGATCGCTAATTATCTCCACGAATGGGGTGGTTTTAGTCAATTTCAAGCTTTTATCCGCGAAACCCGCGAGCGTCCCCGTCTCGGTAAAGCGGTTAGTCTGGCCTTAGATCTAGGTGAAAGGGCATCGGAATGGCTGATCAGTGATCAGTGATCAATTATCAGTGACCAGTGGGATTGTTAAGTGAACAGTATACTGCATTTAAATTGCGTATTGGATATTTTAATACAAATGCTCGAACTCCCCACTCCCCCACTTCCCCACTTCCCACTTCCCCATCTCCCTCTCTAGACACAAAAAAGGCGTTAAGCTTAACCTTAACGCTTGCCTTTGATTTAATGGCAGTGACTAGCTCTTGCGACGAGCGAAAGCGCCAACACCAGCAACGGCTAAGATACCGAGGATAGCAGAAGGTTCGGGAACTTTAACTTTTGGCATTTGTGTGAAGTCGTTGGTGACACTGTTAAGGGAACCGGTGGGAGAATCGACCCGGTAAGTGTCTCTGACGAAGAGTTTCGTGATACCGGACGGAACTGGAACCATGGCACCAGAAGCACCCAACGCGGTCGTAGCCGTCGAAGTTCCGATTAACGCCGACCCATTGATACTATCTGACCAAACCATCTTCTCCGTAAAGATACCCGAGTTACCTGCGCCAGTTGCATCATAACCAATACTGAAATCTTTGAACATCTTCGCCGGATCAAGGATCTCGACCGTGTAATCTATGACGAAAGCACCTCCGGCTTGGGTCAGAGCGGGAGTTGGTCTGTAGTTGAAGGTGTGTCTGTCTATAGTCGGTGACAAGATTTGATCTATGAGAAGAACCCCGTTATCTATAGGACCAGACGTTGGACTGGAGCCGAGGAATGTGAAAAGCTTGTCTCCCACTCGGCAAGGAGCAGACTTGAAACCAGAAAACAGTTGTCCCAATGGTAGAGGACACACCGCCTGCGCTTGGGCGGGGGCAGTATTGGCAAAGCCGAAAGCGGCAACGCTGCCAGCGATGGCAAGAGCGCCGGTAGTTACTCGTCTAGAGATGTTTGTGATCATTTTAAGTGGTTTGTTACTTTTTATTAGGGCAAAGTACGTAGACTACGCACTTCATTATACTTATAACCTGGGTCAGATTAAATGTCAAGTTAATGGAATGAAAAGAAAGTGAGATGCTCCCCAGTAGGGTGCGTTAGCGTAACTCACTAAAAACCTTTCTTTGTGGTGCGTTACGGCAATATTCAGAGCTTGATTTTTGCCCTAAAAACAAGGGATTGCCTAACGCACCCTACCCAACTACTAGAAGCATAACGCAATCGCAACAATGCAATCTACTTCGGTTATCGTACAGCCCTTATCTAAAGACTTGTGTGATTTGAAGCGGTCAAGGAAGTATTTATGGTCACAGGTAAGCTAAAACGCAGATGATTACACCTCGACCTAATATTATAGCGGTAAGCGCTTGAGTGAGATACAGACCAAGCTTTGCCTAGCATGGTTTATAGCTCGTGACACTGTACCTCATACGACTGCACACCGCTATATG
>NZ_JADEXI010000176.1:0-8135 GCF_015207185.1 Microcystis sp. LEGE 08355
GGTGTAGGGTGTAGGGTTTTACCGATTTTGAGGTAGTCAGTTACCTAATTTTCAGGGAAAAAGTACCTGAATTTTACCCCCGATCACTCCAATGGCTGGCACTTTTTGAGGGGAAAAAAGTCCAAAAGTCTTATCCAACAAGGTTTTTAGATTTATTCAGCAAACCCTAAATATTAGTACAAAAGCTCAGACTTTCCCCTCTCCCATGCAGTCCTACTATCCCTCGGCCATTAAGCGCAATAATTCGTCAGTGGATAGCTTGCCGCTGGCGTCGGTTCCCTCCAATAAACTATCGGCGAGATCGCGTTTATGGTGGTGCAGATCGACAATTTTTTCCTCGATCGTATCCTTGGCCACTAAGCGATAAATCGTCACCGGACGTTTTTGGCCGATGCGGTGAGCGCGATCGGAGGCCTGATCCTCCACTGCGGGATTCCACCAGGGATCAAGATGGATAACATAATCGGCTGCGGTGAGATTTAATCCTGTCCCCCCGGCCTTTAAACTAATTAAAAATACGTCCCCTTCCCCCGCTTGAAACGCTTTCACCTGTTTCTGCCGATCGCCGGCTGGGGTACTACCATCAAGGTATTGATATTTTATCTGTCTTTGCTCGAGATAACTGCGGACAATCGCTAAATGATCGACAAATTGACTGAATACCAAGGCTTTATGCTGATTATCTAATAATTCATCCAGAATTTCCCCGAAACGGGACAATTTCGAGCCGGGTAAATCCAAATCTGGAGCCACTAACTGCGGGTGACAGCAGGCCCGGCGTAATTTCATGATCTCTGCCAGTACCTGGAGATGTTTCGCTCCGGCGGTACTGTCACTCTCGCTTAATTTCTCCAAAGCACGCCGCCGTAAGGCCTCGTAAAATGCCTTCTCCTCGACGCTTAACTCGATCGGGACTAAAATCTCGGTACGGGGCGGTAATTCCGCCAGAACTTGGTTTTTGGTGCGCCGGAGAAGGAAAGGCCGCACCAGTTTTTTTAACTGTTCGCGAGCGGTTTTATCGCCGTATTTTTCGATCGGGGTGGCGAAACGGCGATCAAAACTTTCCAAGGATCCCAACAATCCGGGGTTGATAAAACGGAAAAGATTCCATAATTCCCCTAAATGATTCTCGATCGGTGTTCCCGTGGTGATTAGTTTAAAATCCCCCCGCAGATTCATCGCTGCTTTCGATCGCTTGGTGGAGAAATTCTTAATCGCTTGGGCCTCATCGAGAACGATTGTTCGCCATTCCACCCCGGCCAACATGGTAGCCACTTCTTCCTGCTGTAATAACCCATAGCTACAGACCAACAGATCAAAAGGTTGCAGTCGATCGAGTAGTGCTTGCCGATCGCCTGTACCCAATTGGATGATATTTAAGGTAGGTGCGAACCTTTCCGCCTCACTAATCCAGTTCAAACATACTGAAGTAGGAGCGATCGCTAAAGTCGGTCCCTCGGAGGCGCGGGTTAGGATCACTGCCAGAGCTTGTAAAGTTTTCCCTAATCCCATATCATCGGCCAAACAGGCCCCGGCCCCCCACCGGGCCAGCCTAGCTAACCAACGAAAGCCTTCCAGTTGATAGTCGCGCAATTCTGCCTGTAGAGTTGAGGGGACTTCTGGGGTAAAATCCTGACTCTCCTGAAAGCGTTGTAAATTATCGCGCCAACGTTTATCGGCCTTGAGTTGTCCCACTTCCTCGGTGAGTTCCGAGAGAATCGGGGCAGCGAAGGGATGAAACCGCAAACCGTCGCCGGACTTTTCCGAGAAAGCACGCATTTCCTGTAACCGTTCCCGAAATGCCTCGGTTAGGGCGAGAAATTGACCATCTCCGAGGGGAATAAACCGTCCCGGTGCTCCCTCTAGCAATTTCATCAACTCCTGCATACTCAGCACTGATTTCTCCTCTAGGTGCAGTTCCCCACTGACGGCAAACCAATCCCGTTGACTGTGGATATTTAGGTGTAGGTCTTGTAATCGAAGCTGACGCGACACCCGCCATTTTTCCCCTTCTGGCCATTCCACAAGGACGCTATCGCTTAATTCCCGCAATTCCAGCAGTAGATCTAGACAATCCTCTGGATTTTCTAGCCGCCATTCCCCGTTTTCTTCCTCAAAACTGATCAGGATCGGACAAGAATCGATCGCTGTTTGTGCTAGTTTTTTCTCTAGGGCCAGATCCCTAGTTGTTTGCAGCCGTTCCCCCTCGATCTCGGCGATTACTGTTTCTCCCCCTTTTCCGGGCTGGAAATAGGGACCGGCTGCCCCAAAAGGACGGCTGAGAACCGCCACTTTTAAACCCTCTCCGGCCGGTAAGAGATGAATCCGGGGTTGACTATCGGCTGCCACTGACCGGGCTGCTTTTCCTCCCCCGATATCGGAATGTACTGTCACGATCCCGGACAGGGAATTGATCGCAGCCAGGACTTTTTCCCGGCCCTTGTCGGGGACTTCTAGGCGGTTGCTTTTGCCGATAATGTCGGCGATGCTTCGGTGTTCCGGCTTGACTTCGATTACCTTAACGCGAGTGGGGGTTTCTTTCCAAATCAGCACTTCTTGGCGATCGCTGAGATCGGGCAGTAAAGACAGGATGAATTTACCCGATTTTCCCTTTCTTACTCGCAATTCTGGTTCCCCGGCGACGATTTCTACCCGCGTTCCGGGGGAATCTTCCCAAAACACCAGGGGATGACCGATCAGTTCGATAATGGCCCGGCGCTCAAAGTGATACTCGTTCTGGCCATAGTAACTGGATTCCACGAAGATATGGGCGCAAATTTTCAGGTCTTGCGGGGTTAAATAGTCAATTTCCCCAGTTTTTCGCAGACGTTTCAGGGAGACGGGACGGCCACGACTCCAATTACCCCGCGCGTCGAGTTTCTGTTCTTTTGGTTGCAGGAAATAATCCTCGGAATGGATAGTGAGAAACCAAGCAAGGCGGACGACGGGGTTAGATTTACCCGGGGTTGGTGTTGGCGCGCACAGATTAGTCAAGGCATTCAGGCACAGTTGCCAAGCTTCTTGGGGTTCGATCGCATCTACTAGGGGGGAAGGGAGATGCTGGTTTTTAAGCACCTCCACTTCCGGCGCTCGATCGAGTCGGGACAGTAGGGCCCCGGTTTCCAGGGCTAACCAATGGTAGCCAGCCGCCTTGGCATCTTTGTAGAGAGGCAAGAGTAGGCGGGGCAGATGTTTTTTAGCGATGCCGCTACTCATCCAGTAGAGACAGATACTACAGATAAGAGTCTCTAGACCCTGGCCCATTTGGTAGGGATTGATCGCCGCGTCGATGATTGCGTCTTTGGCCTGCATATCTCCCTGACGGGCAGCGATGATTTTTTCCAGACGGGCATAGATAGGACTGAAAGGATGATCGTTTTGACGCGTCACCCAACTGGTATAGCTGGCGGCTTCGGCGAGACGTTCGGGGGTTCCTTCTTTGAGAAGGGCGAAAATAAAGGAGAAGCCGCTAATCGAAGAAAAATAGATTTTTTGTTTTCCTTTGGCTTTTTTTAGGGCTTTAAGGGCGAGGGTATATTCTTGGATCGCTTTGCTGTTTTCCCCCCCTAGAAAGGCAATCCAACCCCGTATCGCCCCGATTGCTGCTGCTTGGTTTTCCGGGAAGGGGCGATCGAGATACCGACGCACTTTATCGCTTTGTCCTCGGATGATTGCCTGTTCGAGCCACAAATGGGCTTCGGAAACACTGGTCTGGTCTTGACAGAGTTCTTCTAGGAGGGAAAAAGCCCCATCGGCGCGAGTTATTTTTTCAAAAGCCTTGACAAGAATGCTATTTAGTGCTATGGCTTGAAATTTGGTCGGTTGCGTCCGTAACCAATCCCCATCGAAGGGGTTATCGTAGATGAGGATAAGAAGGTCTTCTAGGCTGGTTTTTGAGGAAGAATAGCTGGTTTTCTGATAATCGGCGATTTGTTGTTCGATCGAGTCGAAATCCTGACGATAGATGGCCAGACGGATTTCTCGGATTAATTGCTCTTTTCCCTGAAAAACTAGGCTTTCATCCCAACGAGTTCGGGGTTGCGGCAGTTTTGCCTTGATAATCTCGGCAAAACGCTTGAATTCTCCCTTGCTAACGCTATCACGGCTGGCAATCTCGACGAGGAGGGGATGACAGCGCGGCCCGTAGCCTTTGTCCTGGGTGATCACTTCCGCTTCTAGGAGGATATCTAAATGGGATTTCAGGGTTTGGCCGTTAAATCGCCGGTTGTTCTCGTCGCGGTAATGAGCTTGATTTAAACAGTCTAGAAAAGTGCTGCGGGCGATCGGTTCATAGATTAGGGAAAAAAAACGGACGATCACCTGATCTAGTGCCGATAATTGTTGGTAGCGTTCGATGAGTTGACGGCGGATTTGCTCTATATCTTGCATATTCGGTTATATTCGCGGATAATCCTAATCTTTTTGCGGGGATATGGCTGCAATTTATGGACGGGTTTCCAAAAAAGGTTCGATATCGATCGGGAACCAGTCCCCGTCTAATACCTGTTCAAGAGTGAATATAGACTCTAGGGGAATCGCGTTTTTATCGACTATCCGCGCGTTAATCAGGGATTTTCTGGCGGTTACATAGGCTTTCTCCAAAGAATCGCGGGCATGGTTGACGAGGGTGGCACTATCTATTTTTTGTTCTAATTGCGATCGGAAAGCGGCGATCTCCACTATCCAATGACGGGCATTCCGTTCTTTTTCCGATTCCCAATAGGATAGTTTGAGCAAGTGTTCGATTAAAACGGTTAATAAACTCGTTATTGCCTGTCTCTCGCTTTTTCCCATGCACTCTACTTCCTCGATCAGGTTTTCCCAGTCCACCCGGTCAAACTCTTTCCGCTTTAACAGTTCGGCGGTTTTTTCTGTCCAGAGAACAAAATCTTCTTCGTAGAGAGCGGTCATCATAGATTTCTCATCCCGACCGGGAGCGCGGGGTAATGGCTCGATTATAACGCTCGATCGCTATCCTCGATCAGCTTCTAGTCTGGGGAATTTTTGTCAAGTTAGAGATTTATCTCATAGCACAAGTTGTTCTTTTTGTCAAAAAAACTTTTCCTTTTTAACAAAAGTACACAAATATTTTGAGCAACCTTATTGACGATGTTATTTTGGGACTAGAAGGGAAAGATAACCTCACTGCTAGAATTTAATTTTCAGACCAATAACCTCAGAGCAGAAATTATGACCTTTACACCAGCTATTGATCCAGATATTGAATACCCCGATAGTGACGGTAAACCTATGGCCGATAATACCGAACAATACGAATGGATCGTGAAAATCAAAGAAAACCTTGAGATTCTCTTTGCTAATTCCCCTCAGGTTTTTATTGCGGGGGTTCTGCTCTGGTATCCTGTCCAAGATAAGAAAATTACTGGACCGGTTGCTCCCGATGTTATGGTAGTATTTGGTCGTCCGAAAGGAAGAAGGGGTTCCTATAAACAATGGCAAGAAGATAATATCGCTCCTCAAGTGGTCTTTGAAATTCTTTCACCTTCTAACAGCTTAGAAGAAATGGAGCGAAAACTACTCTTTTATCAACGTTATGGAGTGGAAGAATACTATCTCTATGATCCGGATTCTCATAATTTTCAAGGATGGTTGAGACAGGAAGGACTATTAAGTTCTATACCTGAGATTAAGGGATGGGTTAGTCCTCGGTTAAAAATCCGATTTGATTTGAGAGAAGATGGGTTAGAAATTTATAGTTTAGATGGGCAGAAATTTTTAAGTTCTATCGAGTTATCCCAAAGGTTAGAACAAGAGCGTCTTAAAGCTGAAGAAGCGAGTTTACAATTAGAACAAGAGCGTCTTAAAGCTGAACGTTTAGCTGAATATATCCGTTCTCTAGGAATTGATCCCGATACTTTATAATGATATAATTTATCGGTTGTGACGAATACTAATTAACTGGTAAACTGCCGAAATTATTGTCATTGAACCTAGTCTAGGGCTATACTCAACTATGTAATCACTAAAAAAGCAAATCTATGAAAGCTTGGGCAAAATCTTTAGAAAAACCAGCAGTGGAATTTTCTGAAACCCAATTAACCCTATTATCCGGGAAAATTCCCGATGGATTGCGGGGTAGTCTCTATCGCAATGGTCCGGGGAGATTAGAAAGAGGTAAGCAAAAAGTTGGTCATTGGTTTGACGGAGATGGGGCAGTTTTAGCTGTACATTTTCATGATAAGGGAGCCAGTGCCACCTATCGTTATGTTCAGACTGCTGGTTATCAGCAAGAAAGTGCCGCTAATCAATATTTATTTCCTAATTATGGCATGAATGCCCCCAGCTTCTTTTGGAATAATTGGGGAAAAGAGGTAAAAAATGCTGCTAATACCTCGGTGTTAGCTTTACCCGATAAATTATTAGCTCTCTGGGAAGGGGGTTTTCCCCATAAATTAGATTTACAATCTTTAGAAACCCTAGGCTTAGATAATTTATCTAGCTTACAAGCAAAGGAAACTTTTTCCGCTCATCCTAAGCTAGATTTGTCCAGAGGAGAGATTTTTAATTTTGGGGTAACAATCGGTGCTAAAGTTAGTTTAAATCTCTATAAGTCTGACTCCACTGGTGAAATTATCCAGAAAAATACTTTTGATTTAGATAGATTGTCTGCGCTGCATGACTTTGTTTTAGCGGGACAGTATCTCGTCTTTTTCGTCCCACCGATAAAAGCGAATAAATTATCGATACTGTTGGGATTTAAAACTTTTAGTGATGCCATGCAGTGGCAGCCAGAATTAGGAACAAGAATACTAATTTTTGAGCGAGATTCTCTGCAATTAGTCAGTGAAAGTGTTACCGATTCATGGTTTCAATGGCACTTTGCTAATGGTTGTGTGAATGACCAAGGCAATCTTGAAATTGTTTTTGTCCGTTATGATGACTTTAAAACTAATCAATTTTTAAAAGAAGTGGCCACGGGTAAAACCGAAACCTTAGCCATCGGAAAATTAGCAAGTATCACTATTAATCCCCTATCAGCAAAGGTGATTAATCAGGAAATTCTCTCAGATTTAAGCTGTGATTTTCCCGTGGTTTCCCCGCAACTGGTGGGACAAAAATGGCAAAATACTTTTTTAGCTGTCCATCGTCCTGATAGCGATATTCGTCGGGAAATTATCGGACTTCCCGCTTGTTATAATCACTCCACAGGTAAGTTAACTATTGCTTATCTAGAAAGTAACTGTTATGGAAGTGAACCGATTTTTGTCTGCGATGGTTTATCTCCAGAAACGGGATGGTTAATCGTCGTGGTTTACGACGGCAATAATCACAGCAGCCAAGTGAGAATCTATGACAGTCAGCAGTTAGAAAAAGAACCCCTTTGCTGTCTGCAATTACCCAGTGTTATCCCTCCCAGTTTTCATGGTACTTGGCAAGAAAAATCAGAAAAAGGCGCAGAAGCAATCTCAACTGAGAAAAGGGGTTTCTATTTAGAAAACGGGTTTCTTTGAGAAACTATTTAGAAAACGGGTTTCTTCGAGAAACCCGTTTTCTGGACTTGTGAGAGAGAAGCTTTATTCGATTTCTCTACGGTTGAAGATTTAATCAATTGGTTAAATACTTTAACTGCTTAGTTCTTACGACCACCTCAAGACGGAGTTATCGAAAAAAAAAGTTTTCGATCTGGCTTTTATGTGTTATAATATCCACCAGAATTAGACTACTTTCCCCATAATGCCATGTTCTTTGAACTGTTGACTGTACCCATCGAAGCGATCGCAGACACCTTTACATGACTAATAATATTGACCATGACCGCTTATTTAAAGAGTTAATCTCCACCTTTTTTGTCGAATTTATCGAGTTATTTTTTCCTCAATTGATGGATTATTTAGATAGGGACTCGATTACTTTTTTAGACAAAGAAGTATTTACCGATGTCACGGAAGGAGAAAGGTATGAAAGCGATTTAGTCGCACAGGTTAGGTTTCGAGGAAAAGAATCTTTTTTTCTGATTCATGTGGAGGCGCAGCAAAGTTCCCGCCAGGGGTTTAATCGGCGAATGTTTACTTATTTTGCTCGCTTTCATGAGAAATTTGTCTTACCGATTTATCCGATTGTAATTTTCTCTTATTCAAAGCCAAAAAGAGCAGCGATTAGTCAATATGTAGTCG
>NZ_JADEXI010000177.1:0-8102 GCF_015207185.1 Microcystis sp. LEGE 08355
CTGTTGAGATAGCTAATAAAATTTTGTTGATAAACTTGGATGGCCTGTTTATCAATTTCTGAATAGCCTAAACAACGTCCTCCCAATTTCTCCAAAGCAATTCTAAAACCACCGATTCCCGCAAATAAATCGACAAAACGATACTGGGGATGGGTGATAACTAGATGTAGGGGTAATTGGGTTTGTGTGCTGACTTTAACTGTGGTTTTCAAGGGTCAATAATTCCTTTTCACCGTCTGGGAAGATGCCTATCTGTATTAATTATTTTAGTATAACTTAAGAGTTTTTTTTCGGTATTTTCAGCCGATAGAGGCACGACAATAATAGACCTCTAACCCACATTCCGCACTTCCAATTGTAGTAAGCTGTACTGAATTTAAACTGCGGATTGAAAATTTTAGTACAAATGCTCAAACTTCCTCTCCCTGCTCCCTTCTCCCTTGCAGCCTTAACGAGCAATTTAGATAGTCAACAGCTTATGACTGGTAGCATATAAAATGAAAATAACTTAAGTATTTATACTTATGCTCTTCGGGCAGAAAAAGTGAGAAACTAAAAAAGTTCTCAAAAAATATTCAAGTCAAGAAAAATGTCAAAGATAGAAGTTAAAAATCTAGACCACTTTTGTTCTAGAGCGAAAACAATTGACAAAAATCGCCAAATATCTTTCTCTATAAGGGTTTCATCCCTCGAACCAGTTTTTGCGTCAAAGCCAGCTGAACAAGATTTCTTTGACCGAATTTGGTTCTCTCGCATCCGTGTCTTAACCTGTCGGTGATTCAGCAAGATGTGTCAGGCAGTCAGATAAAAAACTTGTTTCTGGGCGGGGAATCCCTACAATAGGAAACAGGATAATTAGTAGTAGATGAAAACCGATGGGTCAGTTTTTTAAACAAACTTTCGCTAGTTGCTTGGGAACTTTATTGGGATTATTGGTATTTTCGTCTCTAGGTGTGGGGGGATTAGCATTTTTACTGCTTTCTTTCCTGATTTCTAGCGATAGCTCCTCAGTTAAGGAAAAATCAGTCTTAGTCTTTAACTTAGCCACCAATATCAGCGATGCTCCCCCTAGTTCAAGTTTAGCCGATAGTTTGACCAGTGAGAGTCGGACCACTTTAAATTTACGACAGGTGATAGCGGCGCTCGAAAAGGCCGCCCTTGATGATAGTATTGTCGGTCTGTTACTCTACGGTCGCAACAATGTCGGTGAATATGGCTATGCTACCCTGACGGAAGTGCGGCAAGCTTTGGCAAAATTTCGCCAATCGGGTAAAAAAATTATCGCCTACGATGTGGAATGGACGGAAAAGGAATATTATCTCGCTTACGTTGCTGAAAAGGTGATTATTAATCCCGTGGGGAGAATGGAAATTAATGGTTTAAGTAGTCAACAAACCTTTTTTGCCGATGCACTAGAAAAATATGGTGTGGGGGTACAAGTGGTAAAAGTGGGTTCTTTTAAAGGTGCGGTGGAACCCTATACGCGTCAGGATTTAAGTGTCCAGAATCGTCAGCAGCTGCAAACTCTACTCGATACAATTTGGTCTAATTATAGTTCCACAGTGGCCAAAAGTCGCAATTTAACGACCCAAGAAGTGCAAACTATTTCCGATACTCAAGGTATTCTGGAAGCAACCATGGCGAAAAAGGCGGGTTTTGTTGATGAAGTGGCCCATTTAGATCGAGTAATTGCTTTAGCAAAGGATTTGACAGGAGAAGCAAAAAATAAAACTAATCAGGAGGAAAACTCTGGCTCCTTTTCGCAAATTTCTTTAGCTAATTATGCTAGTTCTCTCGATGAGGAGGAAAATAGTAGCGATCAAATAGCGATAGTTTATGCAGAAGGGACAATCGTAGAAGGTCAGGGAGATAGAGGCGAAATCGGTGGGGATAAATTGGCGAAGGAATTGCGAAAATTACAAGGGAATGAGGAGGTGAAAGCGGTAGTTTTGAGAATTAATAGTCCGGGGGGAAGTGCCACCGCTTCTGAGGTGATTCTGCGGGAAATTAAGCGTTTAGATGCGAAAAAACCGGTAATTATTTCTATGGGTGATGTGGCAGCTTCTGGGGGTTATTGGATCGCCATGGGGGGTCAAAGAATTTTTGCCGATAATGATACAATTACTGGTTCGATCGGTGTGTTTGGATTATTGTTAAATATCCAGAAGATTGCTAATAATAATGGCATCGATTGGGATACGGTGAAAACTGGAAAATTGGCCGATATATCTACTATTACCAGACCGAAAAATCCCCAAGAATTAGAAATTTATCAAGCGGCAGTTAATCGGTTCTATGATTTATTTATCGAGACGGTAGCCAAGGGGCGAAAATTATCCCCAGACAAGGTTAGAACTGTGGCCAAAGGTCGTGTCTGGACGGGAAAAGATGCGGTTAAAATTAGTTTAGTTGATCAAATTGGTGGTCTAGAAGTGGCAGTACAATACGCGGCCAAAACAGCTAAATTAGGAGATGATTGGAGTCTTAAAGAATATCCTCGCTCGCAAAGTTGGCAAGAAGAACTTGTCTCTAATTTCTTGCAAACCTATCTTCCTCCTCTAACTAAAAATAATCACCCTTTGACGCAGGAATGGCAAAATTTTCAGCAGGAATTATTGAAGTTACCTACATTTAACGATCCCCATAGTGTTTATGCTAAGTTACTTTTTAATCTCGATTTTCGCTGATACTTAGGTAAAAATAATGCCCGCTAATTCTGAAATTATTTGACGACAAAAATTTCTATGAATCGCCCTAATAGCGTTATTCTTGGTTTAGCCTATATTTTGGGATTATTATCTACAGGTCTGCTAGATTTTAGTCCCCAGTTAAACCGATGGCAAGAAGTGGTAATTAGAATTGTTATTATCAGTCTAATTACCCTATTAACCACGATTTTTATCCGTCGTTTTTGGTGGCAAAGTCCCCCTAGAAAAATTTGGCTGATGGGGGGATTAATAGCTATATTTGCCGTTGTTTATCTAGAAATTCGTACTCCTTACCCCGCTGGGAATGATATCAGTCATCTTTTAAAAAATAATGTGGTTAACTCTATTAAAATCACCGGCAATATTATATCAGAAATTCGTCTCAATCGCCGAGAAAATTTACAATTTTGGTTAGAAGTAAAAGAATTTAGCCTCAAGAATTTACCGACAGAAAAATCCACAGGTAAACTCTACGTTACTCTACCAAATCTAGGAGGAAATCAGGTTTATCCCGGACAAGAAATAACAATTAAAGGATTACTTTATCGTCCCCGTCGTGCCAATAATCCCAATGCTTTTGACTTTGCTAATTATCTGGCGCGTCAGGGTGCTTTTGCTGGTTTAAAAGGGGAAATAATTATCGATAAAAAATCACCAACTTGGGGAATTTGGCAGATTCGTCAGCGCATTGTTGAGGCACAAATTCAAGGAATAGGCCAGGAAAAAGGGACTTTATTAAGTTCGATTACCCTCGGACGACAAGCGGTTAATTTGCCAGCAAAAATCACTGATTTATTTATTAAAACTGGATTGGCTCACATTTTAGCAGCTTCTGGCTTTCATGTGGCTATTTTGTTGGGATTTGTTTTAACTGTTACTCGCAATTTATCCCCTAAAAAACAGTTCACTATTGCCGTTACTATCTTAATAATTTACGGCACTTTAACAGGGTTACAACCTTCAGTGCTGCGGGCGATTTTGATGGGAATTGGGGCATTAATCGGTCTGCTTTATAATCGACAAGTTAATAGTTTAGGTTCCCTGTTACTAGCGGCTACAATTCTATTATTATGGCAACCTCTCTGGATTTGGGATTTAGGATTTCAGTTAAGTTTTTTAGCGACTTTGGGATTAATTATTACCGTTCCTTTACTGAAAAATAAAATTGACTATTTCCCTAATTTAATCGCTGAACCTATAGCTATTAGTCTAGCTGCTAGTCTCTGGACTATGCCTTTATTAATGTTTACGTTTAACTCGATCGCTCTTTATAATATCCCCATTAATATTATCACAACTCCCCTAGTTACCCTGATTAGTTTAGGAGGAGTTTTTACTGCCTTTTTAGGCTTAATTTATCCCCCTTTGGGCAGTATCGGTGCTAGTATTCTCTATTACCCTCTAGAGTTATTACTGCAAATTACCAACTTTTTTAGTCTGCTTCCTTTTAGTACCTACTCCACAGGTAAATTATCCTTAGGAGTGATGTTAATTATTTATATTTGCCTTACCTTAATATGCTTTAATATCTGGTTTCGTCAACGGTGGCATTTAATCGGTTTATTTATCCTCACTTTAATTTTAATACCGATTATTTATCAGCATTTAACTTTAACTCAGGTGACAGTTTTAGCCACCAAATCGCAACCGGTAATCATTATTCAAAATCGAGGAAATACTCTCTTAATTAATGGGGAGGAACCCGCAACAGCACGTTATACAGTTTTACCTTTTTTGCGACAGGAGGGAATTAATCAAATACAAGGAGCAATAACCGTCAATAGTTCGGCGCAATTCTCAACTATCAGTGAGGACATACCAATCAAAAAAACTATTACTTTATCCCAGTTAGAAAAATTTAATCTCGGCGAAATTACTGGACAATTGCTCGAGAAAAATTTATTTAAATTTCAGGTAAAAAATCAATCTTGGCTCTGGATTATCAACCCGAAAAATCCCGTTAATTTATCCCAAGAATTCAGCCCCCTAGTGTTATTATGGCAGGGAAGCAATCTAGATAAACAATGGTTAGAGTCCATTCGACCTCAAACAGCGATCGCCGTCACCAACAATCTCTCCCGTAATGCCAGAAATCAACTGAGAAAGGCCCGGATTAAGACTTACTGGACGGGGAGAGATGGTGCGATTCAATGGACAGCAAAAAATGGATTTCAACCCTTTCTAATTAATGAGTGATATGTACCACCAAAACCGAACAGGGAGCATGATGTACCACATAATTACTGACACTACCTAAGATTAACTCAGATAAACCCGATCGACCGTGACGACCAACAATAATTAAATCTATCCCCTCTTGCTGGGCAACTTGACAAATTTTCTGTCCCGGATCACCGATATAATAATCAGCCCGGGCTATGATATTATCCTCCTTAGCTCGATCGACTAAACCGTTTAACCAAGCTTGTAATTCCGCTTGCATTTCTTCGGTGATTTGTTGTTCTAAGGCGATCATATCGGGGGGATAACCGCCACCATAACCGATCAGATTACCATAAATAAAAGTTTCCGTGTAGGGAGTCAAAGGTTGAGACAGACTATAAATAATTCGCAACTCACTAGCGTAGGTTTTCGCTAAGAGAATAGCCGTATTCAATACCTCTGGATTGGGATCTTGATAATCCACAGCCACGAGAATTTTATTATAGAGTTTGTTGGTATCTCGATCGACTGAGATTGTTTCCGTATTATCCATAGAATTAGCCTCCTCGATAGTAGATAACGTCAGGGTTGAAGTTAATCTTTTTTCCCATCGGCTGCCAGCAATACCCTGGGGAAATAGCCAAAAATTGCTGAAAGCTGATGACTGATAGTTGACGCTCCCCTACCTCTAGTGTGACATTTTTCGGATGATGTAGCTAAATCCCCAAAAAAATTAACAATTTGGGGAGACTCCGAGACGATACCCTAGGGTTGATTCAAGGTAGGGTTGATTCAAGGTAGGGTTGATTCATGAATCAACCCTACCCAAACCCCGGAGCGCATTAGCTTTTCGGTGGGATGCTTACAGCCAGATGCTGATACATTTGTAATCATCTAAGAGTCACTGATAATTGCTGATTGTCGGTATTTCTGCAAATGTGAGATGCACCCCTAGATTTTTTAGAAAAGTATTTATCTTAAGATACAATATGGTTGAGATTTTTTGCAGCAGAGGAACTACTCAAATGAATGAAGATAGCAAAAATTATGAGATGCAAATTCTGGCAATGATGATCAATCAGTATTTGGATGATATGGTATCTCTGAGTGAAGAAAAATTAAATCAGCTAGAGGCAAACCGCGATCAGATTGTTTGGGATTTAGCCACAAAAATTTACAAGGAAAGTGGTCATAAAGTAGAATTTCATATAATACGAAACTTAATTAATTCTAGAATTAAAGTTATGAAATAATCGATGAAGAGAAAGCTATTAAAATAGCAGAACAAAAAGCTAATGCTGTTATTAACGATAAAAACAATGATGATACCGAGAAAATAACAATGTTACAAGAATTGGCTGGAGATGAACGAAAACTGGCAATTTTCATCAAAGTTCAAGAGATAATTAGTTATCAATTAGAGGTGGAAAAGTCTGAGATACATATTGATGATGAACTATTTTATTTAAAATCTAAGGAAACCCTCAGTAGTTATAGTTCTTCTAGCTTTTATAGTTCTTATGGTTCTTGTAGTAATGGTTTATTAGTCTCAAATTGGGGAGGAGATGAACTTGATACAGTTGAATTAATCATGACTTTAGAAGAAGAATTCGATCTTGAACTTTCAGAAGAAAAATGCCAAGAATTTACAACAGTGAAAAAGCTAGTTGATTATCTGGCTGAAAATTTAGGCAAGTAACAATCTTAATTTTTACCAAAATATCTCAAGTTATCAGCCAAATATAGCTATAATCCAATTAGAGCGAGTTCTAAACCAACAACTTATGATTAGTCGCTACATTGTCCTATGGCTCCCGATGATTGTAATAGGAGTTAGTAACGGTATCCTCCGAGAAACCACCTACGGAAAATATCTCGATGAACTACGCGCTCATCAAATTTCCACCCTGACAGGAATCCTCTTTTTTTGTCTTTATATTGGCACTCTTGTCTATTTTTGGGGTCTAGAATCGTCCGGTCAAGCAATTACTATCGGTTTAATTTGGTTAGTATTAACAGTGGGTTTTGAGTTTCTGTTCGGTCATTTTATCGCCGGTCACTCTTGGTCAAGATTAGGTCAAGATTATAATCTTTTAGCGGGACGAGTTTGGATTTTTGTTCTCTTGGTCATTACTTTTGCTCCTTTACTATTTTATCAACTTTTTTCTTAATTATGAAAGCTATTATCATTAATCGCTATGGCGATAGTAATGTTCTCCAATACACAGAAATAGAAAAGCCAATTCCCCAAGCAAAGGAAGTCTTAATTAAGATTATGGCAGCGGGAATTAATCCGATTGATTGGAAGATTCGTCGGGGAATGCTCAAAATAGCCACAGGTAATAAATTTCCCCTGCAATTAGGTTTTGATTATGGGGGAATTATCGTTGAAAAAGGTAGTCAGGTGGAGCGATTTCAGATCGGAGATGAGGTTTTTGGTTTTCTCAATCAATTACCCGGTAGAACCTATGCTGAATATGCAATTATTCCCGCTTCCCTATTAGTTAAAAAACCGCATAATCAGAGTTTTATTGAAGCTGCTGCCACCCCTTTAGCTGCTTCTACCGCTTTGCAAGTCTTGCGCGATTTTGGCAATATTCAAGCAGGAAATCGGATTTTAGTTAATGGTGCATCGGGAGGAGTGGGTAGCTTTGCTGTGCAGATAGGAAAATTTTTCTCCGCGCAAGTAGATGGAGTCTGTAGTAGCAAAAATATCGATTATGTCACCTCTTTAGGAGCAGATAAAGTTATAGATTATACCCAAGAAGATTGGAGAAAAACCGATCAGAAATATGATCTAATCTTCGATGCTGTGGCTAAGTCTTCTTTTTGGCACTGTCGTCAGCTTTTAAAACCCCAAGGCATCTATATAACCACCCTACCAAATCCTGGAATTATCCTCTTAAATTATCTCACTGCTTGGTTGCCCCAAAAAGGGAAAGTGATATTTTTTGCTCAAGCACAAGCGTCTGACTGGCAATTTCTCAAAGAAGCGATCGAATCGGGTAAATTAACTGTTAGAATCGAGCGCACCTATACTTTTTCCCAGGTGGCAGCAGCTCATAATTATAGTGAATCGGAAAGAGTGCGCGGAAAAATAGTCTTGATCCCCGATTAAGGATAAATAGTTAGGGTTTGCTGAATAAATCTGAAAACCTTGTTGGGTAACACTTTTAGACCTTTTGTCAATCAAAAAGTACCAGATATGGGAGTGATCGGGGGGAAAATACC
>NZ_JADEXI010000178.1:0-8091 GCF_015207185.1 Microcystis sp. LEGE 08355
CTTTTTGAGGGGAAAAAAGTCCAAAAGTCTTATCCAACAAGGTTTTTAGATTTATTCAGCAAACCCTAATTAACTTAAAACTTACATCTGATAACTGATAACTGATAACTGATAACTGATAACTGATAACTGATTAGCGTGCAGAGATTTGGATCGTTTCTGGTTTGCTTAAATCGCCGGTAATAGTTAAACTGCGCTGATTAGCGTTGAGATGACGGACGATTTTATAGATAGCTTCAACTTGGTCACTAGCACCGATTTTGGCCGCTAGAGTGGCTAGGTCAAGAGAAGTCCCCGTTCCCCGAACAACTTGCACGATTTTTCTTTGTAAATCCAGAATGGAAGCGGCGGCTTTTTTCCCCGCTTCTACCCCGGGTTGATGGTAGGCGTTAATGTTAACTAAACTAGCATAGAAACTAACGGCTCGTTCGTAGAGGGCGATTAGGGCCCCCACCTGACGGGGAGTAACCTCTGGGATCGTGATAGTGATAGAGTGACGACTATTTTCGTATAAAGCTTGTCGAGTACCTTGCAGTAATCCTGAGAGGAAATCGCCAGCAGTGGAGCCGGTTTCCACTTCGATGGAATCTCCTTGTCGGTCTTTTAATACTTCAATAAAAGTGGCGAAGAAATTGGGGACACCTTCGCGTAATTGTTGGACGTAGGCGTGTTGGTCCGTGGAACCTTTGTTACCATAGACGGCGATACCTTGGTAAACCTTATTCCCATCGAGGTCTTTTTCTTTACCGAGGGACTCCATGACCAATTGTTGCAGATAGCGGCTAAAGAGATAGAGACTGTCTTTGTAGGGCAGAATCACCATATCTTTCTCTCCCTTGCCATTGCCCTCATGATACCAAGCTAGAGCCAGTAGGGCGCTAGGATTTTTTTTCAGGTTATGGACGCGGGTGGCGATGTCCATTTCTTTGGCCCCGGCTAACATTTCATCAATGTCGATACCCTGCAAAGCGGCCGGGAGAAGACCGACGGCGGATAGTTCTGATGTACGACCACCGACCCAATCCTGCATGGGGAAACGAGTTAGCCAATCTTGGGCGTATTTGTCCAGTTGGCTACCCGGCATGGTGACGGCGACCGCGTGTTGCGGAAAGTCTAAATCCTGTTTTTCGTAAGCGTTGCGGACTTCTAACATTCCGTTTCTCGCTTCGGGAGTGCCGCCGGATTTACTGGTGACGATAACGAGGGTGGTAGCTAGGGGTAAATGGGCTAAGGTGCGATCGATGCCTTTGGGGTCGGTATTATCAATAAAAGCAATCTCTAAGGGGGGATTAAGGGGGGAGAGAGCCGAACCGACGAATTGGGGACCCAAAGCAGACCCCCCGATGCCTACACAGAGAATATGGCTAAATTTTGACCGATTGGGCGGCTTAATTGCTCCGGAGTGAATTTTCTTGACAAATTCTTTGATCTGTGCTATGGGTTCGGTGATTTCGGCCCGCAATTCCTGGTTAGGAGCGAGTTCAGGAGCGCGCAGCCAGTAGTGGCCGACCATACGCTGTTCGTCGGGATTGGCGATCGCACCCTGTTCTAAGGCTGCCATATCTTGGAAAGCACGCTCGAATTTTGCTTCTAGACCTTTGAGAAAAGCCTCATCGAAGGGAATCCGACTGACATCGAGATAAAGTTCTAGGTTAGGGTGATAGTATAACCAATCTTGGTAACGTTGCCAGAGTTGCAGATTATCCATAAAAAAAAGCGAAATTTTTGTTTAATTACTCGTTTAGGAGAGATAAGATTCTATCCTCTCCAATCATCATACAGGTAGTTTTAGACTAGAAGTTGACGGTTAAGCATATATTATGGGGTTGGCAAAATGTTAACAGTGACGGAACTATCCCCTAATTGTTCGGTTTGCTGGTGTTGGCTGTTGATTTTTTAACTGCTTCTATGGCTATCTACTCATCCCCTCTCAAAATCGGTAATTTAGCAGTGCATAGCCGCGTCTTGCAATCACCTTTATCTGGTGTCACCGATTTAGTTTTTCGGCGCTTGGTGAGACGCTTTGCTCCCGATTCCATGCTCTATACGGAGATGGTCAACGCGACAGAAATCTCCCAGCTGCAAGAGTTACCGCAATTGATGGTTATCGGGGACAAAGAACAACCAATCAGTATGCAATTATTTGATTGCCGTCCCGATTTTATGGCTGTGGCGGCGGAAAAAGCGGTTAAAGAAGGAGCGATGACCATCGATATTAATATGGGTTGTCCTGTTAATAAAATTACTAAAAAAGGCGGCGGTTCTTCGCTTTTACGACAGCCAGAAATTGCCGAGCAAATTGTTAGGGAAGTGGTGAGAGCGGTATCGGTGCCGGTAACGGTGAAAACTCGCTTGGGATGGAACGCTCAAGAGATTAATATTATCGATTTTGCCCGTCGTTTGGAAGATGCGGGAGCGCAAATGTTGACCCTGCACGCACGCACTAGGGAACAGGGTTATCACGGGCCAGCCGATTGGCAATGGATTAAACGGGTGAAGGAGGTTTTATCGATTCCTGTCATTGCCAATGGTGATATTGTTTCTGTGGAAGCGGCGATTAATTGTTTGGAATTTACCGGGGCCGATGGGGTGATGTGTTCCAGGGGAACCCTCGGTTATCCCTATTTGGTGGGGGAAATCGATTATTACCTCAAAACAGGCAAAAAGTTGCCGAAACCCACCTCTATTGACCTGTTAAACCTAGCTAAAGAGCATTTACAGGGGCTATGGCTATACAAGGGACAACGCGGTATTTGGCAAGCGCGGAAACATCTGGCTTGGTATTGTCAGGATTTTACTGGTGCGGCGGTTTGGCGCGATCGGTTTTCGCGCATCGAATCTCTGGGGGAGGGCTATGATTTAATTGATGGAGCTATTGCCCAATTAAACCTTGAAAACGAGAATATTTACAGATAACGGTTGAACTGACCCGTTATCATCAACCTTGAATGATATTATTAGTCTAACTCTCGGTACGGTGCAGTGATTGGTTAGACAGATGAACTTTAGATGAAGTTTATGGAGATTTCCACTCTCCCTCTGGGATCATGGCTGTAATCATGATGTTACGCAATGTTCCAGTAGGTAAATCTCTCCCTTGATGGTAAGGTACGATAACTTGAGTATCTTGATCCCTGCCACGCCATTTTCTATGACTACCCTTCTGAGAGATCAGTTCAAAGTTATACTTGCGTAATATGCGCTCAACCTCGTCAGCATTCATTCTCCTGAGTCGAGTCATCCCACCATAACCTCACGGATTACTGCTCCGGGTAGAAGGTCGATAGCATCAGGTTGTAAATAAAGCTCGATCGCTTCGCGTATATTATTGAGAGCTTCCTCTTGTGTAGTACCAGCAGATGTGCATCCGGGCAGTTCTGGACACCAAATTGCCCATTCGTTTGTATCGGGATCGGGTTCAAGTATCACTCGCCATTTCATAGGGACTAAATCCTTAGAGAACTACCCAAGATGATAACAGATGGACTCCACAAGCATAATCAATGCTCAAGCCCGGGATGACTCGATAGTGGTTCACGTTGAAAGTGCCAAGGGTTAATTATGCCCAAAAGCAATATCAGGCTGATGTTCACGGTATTTCCTCAACGTTCAATGACCTGTTTTTGATCATAAGTGATTGGTTAGATCGCTCCTAATTCTTGCCTAGAATCTTGTCATACTCGGAGTGCGACCCAACCTAGAACCAAACTATCTTTTCTTCGTCTGACTTTTTAATCCCTAATGCTCGCCATCCAATGCCGACTCTGACTGACCAGATTTTTTCTCTTGGTTTCACTTCTTTGAACTCTAGGCTGGGGTGAAATGGATTTTCTTGCCAAATCTCCTAATTTTTCTTGGCTGTTTCTTGTACCCTTTGCGGCAAACTGAGAAAAAGTTGACGAAACCTCTTGGTTCTGGCTGACTTCATTCTTCCCCAAAGCCTTTATCTTCTGTTCTCCCCTCTTGTTCTTCTATCAGGGCTTCCTGTGCCATTGTTATTAAAGCTCCCAATTCCATATCTTCGTTAGAAAGGCTTTGCTGCCATTTTAATTCACTTTCAATATCTTCTAGCAATTGTTGAGCAAGTTCATCTTGAAGATGCTCTGGCAGTTTCTGGATTTCTGTGAATGCTTTTTGCAACAGAGTAGTCATGTTTTGTTCATGTTTTACGCGTATTGGACTATTTTACTACTTTTTCTACTCTCTATTAATTATCCAGAAACTTTCCGAATAAGGAGAGTAAGGATATGCCGAAAGTTTCCGCATATCACCCCGTTTTGTAGATTCCTGACAATCAGCGGAAATAACATCAGCTTTTCCCCAAGATTTCAGCACCAATTGTTCAATCTGACTGCACTTCGTAACAAAAATTTACAACTCGATCATAAGCGATCGCACTCCCATCGATCACTGTGCCTAGACGTTTTTAGATTATTATCATTTACTTGAATCAATGTGCATGGTGCGTTCCCCAAAATCGATCGCTGGAGCGGTAGGACTCGCATGAGGGAACGCACCCTACAGCGATAGCGATCATACTGCTCCCAAAAATTCCATAACTGTTTGCACCGGAATTCGAGTTCCAGCTATAACAGGTCTTCCATTACAAATATCTGGATGGATATGGATACGACTTTCCATTAAAGTTTTGTTATACCAAATTTCTAAATCCATGACAGACATCCACGCTCGAATGCTTGCCAAACCTTCATTCGTTGTGACGCGAATAAAGAAAAATGGTATTACCTCTTTGATGACCTTAAGTCAACTTATTATACCCTTTCATAGTCACAGGTAAGGATGTTGGGTTTCCTTAAAATTGATCACTGGAGCGGTAGGACTTGCATTAGGGAACGCACTCTACTAGATCTGCACTACGTTTTTGGGGTAGTGCCATTCTTTTGCTTGCTCCTCACGAAGACTGCCTTATTTTTTCGCTGAATCTCGAATAAGTCAATAGCCTCGAACAGGCCACTTAACTTTGCATATCCGTAGTTGCGTGGGTCAAAAGATGTCTGATTTGCTATGTGTCCGCCAATCTCTGCCAAATTCGACCAACCATCATCGTCTAGAGTGCTAGAAACCGCGCCCCTCAATAAACTGATTAATTTGGTGTCTTGCTTCAACTCTTTACCAGTTTTCTTCACACTTGCAGAAACTTTGGAAGTCTCCTCAGAATTTACTGCTTGATCAATAGTTTCTAGGTATAAAAATGTTGAACACGCATAAACAAAAGGCAAGGGTGTTTTCTTCTCGCCAAATCCATAAACTTTTAAGCCATTTGTCAAAATTCGCATCACTAAAGGAGTAAAGTCACAATCGCTCGACACGATTGCAAAAGCATCCAACTGTTGTGTATACAGCAAATCCATTGCATCAATAATCATTGCAGCATCAGTAGCATTTTTGCCCTTCGTATAGTCGAACTGTTGGACGGGGCGAATAGCGTATTCGTGCAAACACTCCTCCCAAGCTTTCAGCGCAGGACTTTTCCAGTTTCCGTAAGCCTTACGAATATTGGCAACTCCATACTTTGCAATTTCAGAGATGATCGCCTCAATTTTTGATGCCGGGGCGTTGTCTGCATCAATTAGCAGTGCAATTTTTGATTCTGATTGCAGCATATTGCTCCAGGTGTGCTGATCACTTTAATTTTTGAACTCGAACAGAGACTTTTCAAGTATGCCCCAACCTATAACCTAAGCCATCTAACTATTAATTATACAGAAACTTTCCGAATAACCAAAGTAGGAATATATGGAAACTTTCGACATATCACCCCGTTTTGTAGATTCCTGACAATCAGCTGAGATACAAAGAACTTTTCAGCGACCATAGCACGAATTATAATTCTTCAGGTAACTGAGCAGACTAACTATAAAGTTGCGATGGCGGAGCAAATTCTTTCTCTACTCTTGTACCTAATTCTCATTTTAACGACTTTTTGGTTTATTAGCCCCCAAAAAAAGCCCCGTAGTCATCCCGCCTATCATCTTGCTTGTTTGCTGGAAGATGCTCCTGAAAGCTCTTTAAAGGGTCAATTTTGTCCCCTGGCTACTCCCTTGGCTACCCCGATCGCCTGTACTGTTCCGCAGGTGTGGCGCAGTGTATATAGGCAGTCTCTGGCAAAACCGGATGTTAATTATTGGCAATGGCGCAGTATGCCAGAAAATGAGCAGTTTTGTCGGGAATTACGGGAATTATTGCGGTTAAATCCGGCTAGAGGTTACGCTAAGGAAATTCTGGAAAGTCTGGCCTTGGGTCAAGATCCTTTTTATCATCTTTACTGGGATCTAAAAGCGATCGCTAATGGTAACTTTAACACTATCGGGACTAATAAACTAGCTGAGGGCAGATTTGCCCGGCGAGATTTGCGAACTCATCAGCAGATGCGGAGGGATTTTCGTCAATGGCATTTACAAGCTTGTCAACAGTTGGGAAAAGAGCGGGTTAAAGCGGTTTATCGGCTCTGTTATGGAGCAGATTGGTCATTAATCGCCCAAATTCTCTATCCTTCGCCTCGTTCCTTGGCCGTGATGATTATGGAGTCGCCTAATCCCGTTTGGTGGCGAGTTTTGGGGATTACTCCTTTTAGCACCACTAGCCGGATTGAGAATAATTATCAAAGTTTTCAGGAGATGAGCAGTCAAGATAATGCACCTTTGTGGACGAAAATCCGTCGCTGGATTCCTTAGACTCTACTCTAGTTTTTCCCTTGACTTTTTCCTTAACGAAAGAATGTTAGTCTAGGAACAATTTATGACCACGCTTGCACTCTCAGGGTAATGAATCTAGTGCTTTTAAACAATCGCTACCAAATTGTTAGTATCCTTGCTAGGGGGGGATTTGGGGAAACTTATATCGCTATCGATACGAATATGCCTTCTCAACGGCGCTGTGTGATTAAAAAATTGCAGCCAGCTATTCAAAGTGAGGAGATGCCAGAATGGTTAAAAGAACGTTTTCAGAAAGAAGCAAGCGTTTTAGAGGAATTGGGGGAGCAAAATCGCCAAATACCCCGTTTATACGGTTATTTTGCCCAAGATAATCACTTCTATCTGGTGCAGGAGTGGATTGAAGGGGAGACACTAACCCAAAAACAGCAACGACAGGGAAATTTATCCTCCTCAGCAGTGCGGACGATTTTAGAGAATTTGCTGCCTGTTCTTGATTTTATTCACAGTCGCCGCATTATTCACCGGGATGTGAAACCCGATAATATTATCTTAAGAAATAGTGATAATTTGCCCATTTTAATCGATTTTGGGGTAATGAAAGAGGCAGTCGCCACCTTACTCGATCCTACGGGAAAAAGTGCCTATTCGATCGCCCTTGGCACCCCCGGTTATATGGCTTCGGAACAGGCTGCCGGGAGACCGGTCTTTTCTAGTGACCTTTACAGCCTAGGCTTAACGGCGATTTTTTTATTAACGGGAAAAACTCCCCAATATCTAGAAACTGACTCGCGCACGGGGGAAATTCTCTGGCGACAGGAGGCAGAAAATGTTAATCCTAATTTAGCTATGGTAATCGATCGAGCGATCCGTTTTCATCCCCGCGATCGGTTTGCTACTGCCAGGGAAATGTTGGCAGCTTTGGCAGAAATATCCCCGGATTTGTCCACCCAACCAACTATCGCGGTTTCTCCCCATAGTCCCCGATTAAAGTCCTCTACACCCCCAAAACCAACCGTCTCCCCCACTGTGGTTATTCAACCCAATTCTGGGGAAAAAAAGAATCCTTGGCTGTGGATTTTGCTGATTTTTGCGGTGACAATTGGAGCTTTTGCCCTAGGATATCGGGGATTTATGGCTCTTTTACCCAAAAATGAGGAAATTGAACCAGCACCAACCCCCGAACCTTCTCCTAGTCCTGAAATCATTCCTCCTCCCTCCCAAGATTTTCCCCCTATCCGACGACCTTCTCGTCAACGGACTCCCATTTATTCCCCGACTCCCACTCCATCCCCGACTCCTACCCCAGAGGTGATTCCTAGTCCAGAAGCGACTCCAGAATTAACTCCTAGTCCCACCCCAGAAGAAGTAATTCCTATTCCTGTTCCCCTTCCTGAAACAGAGCCAAGTCCTCAAG
>NZ_JADEXI010000179.1:0-7951 GCF_015207185.1 Microcystis sp. LEGE 08355
TTTCTCCTTCCGTGACATCGGTAAATACTTCTTTGTCTAAAAAAGTAATCGAGTCCCTATCTAAATAATCCATTACTTGAGGAAAAAATAACTCGATAAATTCGACAAAAAAGGTGGAGATTAACTCCTTAAATAAGCGGTCATGGTCAATATTATTAGTCATGTAATATCATCTTAACTAATCTGAGCGATGAATGACTACTCTTCTCTATTATATTCTGAAAAGTCGGTTTTGGCAACGGATTGTTAAGTAGGTAGGCGTTAAAAATTATCAGATGCCCCCCGCCTATCGGCACCCCCCTTATCAAGGGGGGCAGGGGGGATCGAACCTAAAATCCATTTCTAATTTAATTATAACCAGCTACTTATCGTAGGGTGTGAAGCGCGATAGCGTAACGCAGCAATTTAATAATAGAGGTGGTGCGTTACGGCGGCTTGTTAATTTTGGTTTTTTGACCGAATTGATGGCCGCAAATACGCACCCTACACCTAAATTAGGTGTGTCAGTCCACTACGATTTATGTTTTTGTTTGAGCGCAATCGTTTATAATCAAAATATCATTATTTTGGGTTTGCTGAATAAGTACGGGCGAAGCATTCGGATAGAAAATCTACCTTTTCACCGATAGGTTATTGTCCGAATGCTTCGCCCCTACAGGACGCGGGCCGATGAAGACGCAAGGTTTTGAACGACGATTCTCTCAAAATCTTGCACCTGTGGGAGCGAGAAAAGCCCCAAAACCTTTACTTTGCCTACATTTCAAATTTATTCAGCAAACCCTATTTTGGGGTAAAAGAAAAATGCGTAAACAGACCATTCAATATACATCATCTTTAGATGCTTTGATTGCTGTTGCCAAGCGACTTAGCGTTTATGAGAACCAACATAAAATGGATTCCGAAGATTTTTATAACCAATACAATCAGGGAACATTATCAGATGATCTAATATTTATAGAATGGGCAAACGATTATCGTCATTACCTTGCTTTGCGTCAAGAATTAGAACAAATATTAAATCATGCTGCTTAAACTTTTATCTGATTACCTCAATCAAGTAGAGCAAGCAATTGTGCAGCCAGTAGGGTGTGTTAGCGATAGCGTAACACACCGATTTAATAATAGAGGTGGTGCGTTACGGCGGCTTGTTAATTTTGGTTTTTTGACGGAATTGATAGCCGCCTAACGCACCCTACGCCTACTTAATTAAACAAAGAAATTACTCACTGGAATGTTCCCTAAAGCAGGTAAAGTACCAGTAAATCCGGTGATATTTATTAATAAATCATTGCTGGATTGGAAGCCAGCCGTGCTATCATTAATAACGAGGTAAGTTCCGGCTATTGCACCGGTTGTTACCTGCACTAAGGCGGCACTATTAACCCCTAATCCTTGATTACCTGTAGTGGCTCCATTGGCATCAGTAAATACCTGATTGATTAAATTGTCTAAAGTGGTGACAGTGCTATTAGCAGCACGACTGAAACTACTAGGCGCACTCATGGGAAGTCCACCTTGAGTTAATAAGTCGATTTTATCACTATTGATGGCAAAATCTGTAATACGATCGCTTGTTGATATGGTGGATTGACCAAATTGGAAGATAAAAGTATCTGCACCTGGACCACCAGTTAGAATATCAGCACCATTAGCACCATTGATTTGATTATTGCCACTATTTCCGGTGATGATATTATTAGCATTGTTACCCGTACCGTTAATATTATTAGTGCCAATTAGTTTGAGGTTTTCGATACCGTTAGGTAAAGTACGAGTGAGAATGCTTTGCCAAGTATCAGTAATGATAACTCCTGCTGTTTCTTCATCAGGATTAATGATAGCATTAGTCGCATTTGACAGGGTTACTGCAAAGACTTCATCCGGTTCATTAAGGTCATCATTGAGAATGGGAATGGTAATAGTAGCAGTAGAAGCATTAGCGGGAATGATGAGAGTTCCTGTCTGGCTAGTGTAATCTACATTAGGGGTAGCATCAATGGGTGCAGTAGCATAATTAACACTAATTTGTTGTGGATTGGGATTATTTACAGTGACGGTGAGAACTGCATTACTATTTTTACCTTCGACAACAGTAATGATGTCGTTGATGGAGAGTTGGGAAAAGTCGTCATTGGTAATTGTCCCCGTCACTGCGGTAGTTGTCCCTACTGTATAACCAGTCCCGGTCGCAAGAGTTAAGGCGACCGTTTCATCACTTTCAACAGTAGTATCAGCAGTGGGGTCAACTGTTACAGTCGCCGTCGTAGCATTAGCCGCGAAAGTGACAGTATTGTTAGTCCCTGTACGAGTGTAGTCGGTATTGAGAGTAGCAGTCCCTCCGAGGGTGTAATTGACAGTCAAGGCGTTAGTTGTTACACCAGTACGGGTGAAAGTATAAACCAGATTATTTGTCCCGTCTTCGGTAACACTTCCAGGAGAGACCGCAAGAGTAACATTGGTATCATCATTATTAATCGTCCCCGTCACTGCGGTTGGTGTACCTATTGTATAACCAGTCCCGGTCGCGAGAGTTAAGACGACCGTTTCATCACTTTCAACAGTTGTGTCAGCAGTTGGGTCAACTGTTACAGTCGCCTTCGTAGCATTAGCTGCGAAAGTCACTGTCCCAGTTGTACTGGTGAAACTTGCTGCACCGGTTTGGGTGTAATCTGTGTTAAAAGTAGCTGTCCCCCCAACTGTATAGTTAGCGGTTAAGGCGCTAGTTGTTACACCAGTACGGGTGAAGGTATAAATCAGATTTGTTGTCCCGTTTTCGGTGACGCTTGCGGGAGAAACTGCTAGGGTGACACTGGTATCGTCATTGGTAATTGTTCCCGTGGCTGCGTTAGGAGTACCTATTGTATAACCTGTCCCGGAAGCGAGGGTTAAAGCGACGGTTTCATTGTTTTCTACTGTAGTATCAGCAGTGGGGTCAACGATTACGGTAGCAGTAGTAGCATTAGCTGCGAAGGTGACAGTATTGTTAGTCCCGCTGCGAGTGTAGTCGGTATTAAGAGTAGCTGTCCCTCCGAGGGTGTAATTGACTGTTAAAGCGTTACTGGTTACTCCGCTACGGGTGAAGGTATAAACCAGATTACTTGTCCCATCTTCGGTAACACTTGCAGGAGAAACAGCAAGGGTGACACTGGTATCATCATTGGTAATCGTACCCGTAACTGCGGTGGTGGTCCCAACTGTATAACCTGTACCTGAAGTGAGAGTTAAAGCGACGGTTTCATCGCTTTCAACAGTAGTATCAGCAGTGGGGTTAATTGTTACAGTCGCAGTCGCTAAATTAGCCGCAAAGGTTACACCTGTGGGAATCGAAGCGTAATCAGTTCCATTAGTTGCTGTCCCACCAATACTATAGTTAACTGTCAAAAGATTTGTTGTTACTCCACTACGGGTAAAGGTGTAAATGAGATTTTGGGTCCCGTCTTCAGTAACACTACTAGGAGAAACCGCAAGAGTAATACTAGGAAGTATGACATCATCATTGGTAATCGTCCCTTGACCTTGATTATCGGCTAAGGTGACGTTACGACCATTGGTTTGTAAATTACTAAGATTGACGAAGAAAGTCTCGTTACTTTCAACTTTAGTATCGCCATTAACAGCTACAGTAATCGTCTTAGAAGTCTCACCAGCATTGAAGGTTAAGGGAGTAGTAGCAATCGCTATATAATCATTATCTGCTGTGGTAGCGGTTCCATCGGCTGTGGCGTAATTGAGGGTAATTGCTGTATCGACGGGATTAGAAAGGGTGACAGTAAATACTGCATTAGTAGTTCCGCTATTTCCTTCTGTTACTGTGACATCACTAATCGCAATCGATGCGCTGTCATCATTATTAATCGTTCCCGTCGCTGTGGTCGCTGCGTCTAATGTATAACCAGTCCCCGAAATGAGGGTTAAAATAACGGTTTCATCCGCTTCAACAATTGTGTCAGCAGTGGGGTCGATTGTTACAGTCGCAGTCGATGAACCAGCAGCGAAAGTAACTGTCCCTGTTGTACTTGTAAAATTTGCTGCACCACTTTGAGTGTAATCTGTGTTAAAAGTAGCTGTCCCCCCGACTGTATAGTTAACAGTTAAAGGGTTAGTTGTATTTCCATTGCGAATGAAGGCATAAACTAAATTAGTCGTTCCGTCTTCGGCAACACTACTAGGAGAAACAGCAAGAGTAACACTTGTTACTGGAGTGGTAAACTCACTAACATCAAGAATCTTCAAGCCACCATCCCCATCAGCTAAATAAGCGTAGTTACCCACTACTTGTACATCAGATACCCACCCGTCAGTATCATAATTGCCCTTGAGAGTGGGGTTAGCGGGATTGCTGATGTCGATAATTTCCAGTCCTAAATACCCAACAGCTACATAGGCGTATTTGTCCACCACTTGTACACTCTCAGCCGAGTAAGAAGTCTTATAATTACCCTTGAGAGTGGGGTTGCTGGGGTTGCTGATGTCGATGATTTGCAGTCCAGAACCCCTATCAGCTACATAAGCGTAATTACCTACTATCTGTACGTCATCAGCTATTCCAGGAGTATCATAATTGCCCTTGAGAGTGGGGGCTGTGGGGTTGCTGATGTCGATAATTTGCAGTCCTAAATCTAAAGCAGCTACATAAGCGTATTTATTTACCACTTGTACACCCAAAGCATAACCAGAATACAAATCTCCTGTTCTATAGTTAGCCTTATGAATAGGGTTTGTCGGGTTGCTGATGTCGATGATGTGCAGCCCTGAAACATTGCAAGCTACATAAGCGAGGTTCCCTACTACTTCTACATCATTTGGCACATCTTGATAAAAAGTAATTGCGCTCTTGAAGGTAGGATTTGCCGGGTTGCTGATGTCGGTAATTTGCAGTGTTGCAGGATCACCAGAAACAACATAAGCGTAGTTCCCAACTACTTGTACATCCGAAGCAATACGAATAGAAGTATAATTGCCTTTAAGGATGGGGTTTGTCGGGTTACTGATGTCAATGATTTTCAGTATTGAATACCAACCACCAGTCCAATTAGCTACATAAGCGTAGTTTCCAACTATGTGTAAATCCGTAGCATGGCGAGTATCATAATTGCTCACTAAGGTAGCGCCTACATCAGTAATATTGACGGTGAGTGGTTTCTCATAAGACAAACCGCCTTGGTCTGTAGTTTTAACCCGAATACTGTAACTATTCTTGGTTTCGTAGTCGAAAGTAGCGTTAGTTTTCAGTTGGTTTGCACTGATACTAAAAAGACTGTTATCAGTATCTCCTGTCCCAGAAACCAAGCTATAGGTAAAGGTATTACCAGTGTCGGGGTCGGTAGTAGTAAAGTCACCAATGAGGGTGTTAATGGGTTGATTTTCGGCTACTGTGTTGTTAGATAGGGTTAGATCCGTGGGAGATTGATTGGGGTTATCGTCATTATTAATAGTCCCCTGTCCCTGATTATCAGCTAGGGTGACGTTACTGCCATTGGCTTGTAAATTGCTGAGATTGAGCAAAAATGTCTCATTGAGTTCAACTTGGTTATCGCCATTGACTGCAACAGTAATCGTTTTAGAAGTTTCTCCCGGATTGAAGGTTAAGGTGGTGGTAGGAATAGCGGTGTAATCGGTTCCGGCGGTGGCTGTACCGTTAGCGGTGGCATAATTGACGGTAACAACGGTACTGGCAGCACTAGATAGGCTAACGGTAAAGACTGCGTTAGTAGTGCCGCTATTGCCTTCGGTAACGGTTAGGTCATTGATGGAGAGGGTGATAGAATTAGTTAGCAGATTACCATTTGCATCAAAACCTGCGATAAAAACATCACCCCCCCCCAAATTACTATTACCTGGTAAACTGCCTATAGTAAAACCAGTGATATAGACATTGCCTGTGTTGTAGCTCATTCCATCAGCCCAGTCATAATCAGATGTACCAAACTGCTTAACCCAGAGTTGATTGCCACTCCCATCATACTTCGCTATGAATGTATCACTACTCCCCAAATTACTATTACCAGGCAAACTGCCTATAGTAGAACCAGAGACATAAACGTTACCACTATTGTCTGTACTGATTCCAGTACCGTAGTCATCACCAGATGTACCAAACTGCTTAATCCAGAGTTGATTGCCACTCACATCATACTTCGCTACAAATCCATCACGACTCCCGAAATTACTATTACCAGGAAAACGGCCCTGAGTATACCCGGTGACATAAACATTACCACTATTGTCTGTGCTGATATCATAAAGAGTGTCAACATCAGATGTACCAAACTGCTTAATCCAGATCTGACTACCACTTGCGTTGTATTTCGCTATGAAAGCATCCTCACCTCCCAAATTACTATTACTAGGCAAACTGCCCTGAGTAGTACCAGAGAGATAAATATTATCAGTATTGTCTATAGTGATATTGGAAGCATTCTCACTCAGCGATGTACCAAACTGCTTAATCCAGATCTGACTACCACTTGCGTTGTATTTCGCTATGAAAGCATCACCACCTCCCAAATTACTATTGCCGGGAAAACTACCAAGATAAGTAGAACCAGTGACATAGACATTACCAATGCTGTCCGTGCTGATTCCAAAACCATATTCATCTTTAGATGTACCAAACTGCTTAACCCAGGTCTGACTACCACTTGCGTTGTATTTCGCTATGAAAGCATCAGCACCTCCCAAATTGCCATTGCCGGGAAAGCTACCAAGATAAGTATAACCAGTGACATAGACATTTCCAATACTGTCTGTGCTGATTCCAACACCATCTTCATCTAATATATTAGATGAACCAAACGTCTTAAACCAGAGTTGATTGCCACTTTTATCATACTTTGCGACAATAACATCACGACTCACAGAACTGGCACTAGTATAACCAGAGATATAGATATTGCCACTACTGTCTGTAGTGATGTCCGTGGCTTGGTCTCCCATAAATGAACCAAACTGTATGTAACCCGTTGTACCAAAAGCCATCTCGATCGCCACTTGCTGGCCATCAACGGTTATAATTGAGTGGTCATCCTCTTGTTTAATAGCATTCAACTGGGCATCAGTTAAATTCACCCCCCGCACCAGCGCCGAAAATAACTGCCCCTCATCCCCCGGCGTATCGCTGCTGTTGATTTGCGCGTCGATAAAATGCCCAATTTCTTCTAATAACACCGCGCTGAGGGTGGTAGCGTCCCCCGAATCAATCAGCGCTTGAGAAATATAAATCCTATTGGTACTGCTGGAATATGCGCCGAAAATCCCTGAATTGCCAAGGTTTTTAACTGTAATAGGGGGAAGTTGACTAAAATCTCGACTTTGCCACTGCTGTCGTAATTGCGTCGCTTTAACCACATCATAACTTGTGCCAAAAGCAGTTTCTAAATTTGCCCAAAAACCATCAGATTGAGCGAAATCGAACAAAATATCGTAAACAGCAGGAAGAAGCGGCAACAGGGTAGAAGTCATGACATTAAACGCAAAAGACGACTGCGGCTATTTTATACCATTTTTCTTTATTCGTGTCCCTCATCCCCTTGCCCCTCTCCCTTTCTGAGATAGGGATTGGGGGTGAGGGCAATTAACCATCTCTGCCATTACTTTAGAAAAATGGTATTATGCAAAAAATCGCCAATCTTTCAAGGGTTCTATGACAAAAATTAACATTCACACAAGAAAACGGGTTTCTCAAAGAAACCCGTTTTCTAAATAGTTTCTCAAAGAAACCCGTTTTCTAAGTAGGTGGGTGGAATTAAATATAAAATGAACGTAGAACGTAGGTTGGGCTTCGGCCGTGAGCTTTTGCCGAACGGTTGAAGCATGAAACCCAACGCCCGCATGGGTTACGCTACCGCTAACCCATCCTACAAATAATTGTGCCTACCTACTTAAATACAAGAAAACGGGTTTCTAAATAGGGCTTGCTGAAAAAGTTTTTCGGTGGTGGCAGGGTGTGGGG
>NZ_JADEXI010000180.1:0-7948 GCF_015207185.1 Microcystis sp. LEGE 08355
GTATATGATCAGGCGCTTGTCCCTGGGGGTTGTGCCTCGACTTTTTCCCGTCGGGGTTTTACTTTTGACGTGGGGGCAACTCAAGTGGCAGGATTAGAAGTAGGGGGCATTCATCAGCGCATTTTTGCCGAATTAGGGATAGATTTACCCGATTCTGTCCCCTGCGATCCCGCTTGTGCCGTGTTTCTGCCGGGGGAAACCACTCCGATTAATGTCTGGCGCGATCGGCAAAAGTGGCAAGAGGAAAGACAAAAACAATTTCCGGGCAGCGAACCTTTTTGGCAATTATTACAAAAACTCTTTCAAGCAAGTTGGCGTTTTCAAAGTCGCGATCCAGTTTTACCCCCGCGCAACTGGTGGGATTTAGGGCAATTAATCGCCGCTTTGCGTTTAGATACTGCCATTACCTTTCCCTTTACTTTGATGACTGTGGGCGATGCTCTGCGATTATACGGCTTAGAGACAGATAAACGCCTAAAAACCTTCCTTGATCTCCAGTTAAAGCTTTATTCCCAAGTTACTGCTGATGAAACCGCTTTACTTTATGCCGCCACCGCTTTAGCAGTTTCTCAGTCTCCCCAAGGTTTATCCCACCTTCAGGGTAGTATGCAAGTATTAAGCGATCGCCTATTAGCAGCTTTGGAAAAATACGGCGGTAAATTGCAAATGCGCCACACAGTGGAAAAAATACTGATAGAAAAGGGAAAAGCTACGGGAATTATCGTCAGAAATCAAAAAAATGGCGAAATATATCCAGAAATGGCCGATGAGATTGTCGCTAATATCCCGATCCAAAATTTACCACAATTAATCGATCGCGACGCTATTCCCAGTCTTTATCACCAGAGAATCGAAAAACTTCCCCCCGCATCCGCTGCTTTTGTGGTTTACTTAGGAGTCGATCGCGCTGCTATTCCCCCCGATTGTCCCCCCCATTTGCAATTCCTCTACGATTACGATGGCATAATCGGCGAAAATAACTCTTTGTTTGTTTCCGTAAGTAAAGAAGGGGATGGCCGCGCTCCAGTGGGAAAAGCGACGATTATTGCTTCTTCCTTCACCAATACCAGTCTTTGGTGGCGAAAAGGAGAAGATAATTATCAGCAATTAAAAGCAGCATACACCCAAGAGGCGATCGAGCGTCTCGGTAATTATTTCCATCTCAGTCCTGATCACATCGTTCATATCGAATCAGCTACACCTCGCACTTTTGAACGGTTTACGGGGCGAAATCAGGGCATTGTCGGCGGTATTGGTCAAAGATTGTCCACTTTTGGCCCTTTTGGCGTAGCGACGCGCACTCCGATCCCCCATCTTTGGTTAGTGGGAGATTCCACCCATCCGGGAGAAGGCACTGCCGGAGTCAGCTATTCGGCACTCACGGTAGTTAGACAGATTGAGAATAAATTATTGGCTTCTAGTTAGCCGTAATTATGAATTATGAATTGGGAAGAATAAATAAAAGCAATCTTCTGAATACTGAATACTGAATAATGATAACTGATAACTGTTAACTTACCCACTGATAACTGATAACTGATCACTGATAACTGTTATAAAGCGCCAGCTGCCGTGCGATCGAGTATTCCTGATCCTAGATGATAGGTAATATTAATTGCTTGTAGGACCGGTTGAGAGTCAACTCCTTTGGGATAATCGATAACACTAACCGCGCCATTTCCCTGTTTAATATTCCAGAAATTGGCGGGTTTTAAACCCAATAAATAACAAAGAATCACCTTATTAATGGCATCGTGAGCTACTACCATAATTGTCTTAGGACTATCGCTATTACTATAGGTTTTAACGATTTGCCGCCAACAAGCGATCGCTCGATCCCAAACTTCCTGTAAATTCTCCCCTTCCGGCATTTGCACGGTTTCTGGGGCATTTTTCCAGTCTTCTAACATCCCGGGGAAACTCGCTTCAATTTCCTCCTCTAATTTACCTTCCCAAAGTCCGTGACAGATTTCTGTCAGATCCACTTGGGTATCTAAGATGACATTGGGGTGATATTGCAGGATAATTTGGGCAGTTTCCTTGGGACGGGACAAAGGACTGGTGACAGCGTGATCGATCGCCGTTTCTCGCAGAAATTCGGCGGCTTTCTCAGCTTGGGCCTTGCCATTATCATTGAGAGGAATATCGCGCACACCTTGAAAACGTTTATCCCGATTCCATTGGGTTTCTCCGTGACGCACAAGCAGCAGCCTAGAACCTTGGAAAGGAGGACGCGGTGGGGGTAAAGCTATCCCTAGGTGTGCTGTTTGATTGAGGGATTCCACCTGGACAGGATCACCAAAATTACCCGTAAAATTGAGAACATTAACGCAACAGTTAGATTGTTGTAGGGAATGGTATAAGGAAACCGGAATACCGATGGCACTGAGGATTAAACAGCGATTAATACCGTTATGGGCAACAATGAGGATAGTTTGGCCCTCGTGTTGGGGAATAATTTCTCGCCAAAAATCCTGCGCTTGTTGATAGAGGGAGAGAACGGGATAATGTTCCTGACCATCGGGCAGTATCATCTTAAATTCATGAGGTTTTTGGTGCCAATCCCGATATTCTTGGGGGTATTGAGCTTTTACCTCCTCTTTGACCATATTTTCCCAGATAGGCAGATCGATTTCTAGTAACTGCGAAGTGGGTTGAATGACGGGAGAGTTATTTAAACGAGACTTAATTACCTCAGCAGTAGATTTGGCTCTTTGGAGAGGACTACAGTAAAAAGCGGCGATATCGATTTGACTGAGGGCATTTCCTACTTTTTCCGCGTCCAGATGGCCTTTTTCCGTCAAAACCGAGCCATCACTGCGACCTTGTATTTTCTGCTCTGCGTTATAACTGCTTTGTCCATGACGAACAATAATCACACGAGTAGCCAAGCGGTTCAGTCTCCTTAACTAAAAGTCTCAATATCAGATTACAGGCGATCGGGATCGGAGTACAAATCAGTGATCAGTAATCAGTAATCAGTGTAGCGCATTTGTACTAAAATATCGCCTACAGTTTCAAGGCAGCACAGCATATCAAAACTTCCTGATATAACAATCTCTTTGGGATCAAGGGTTTGGCGGTTTTATCAAGAAATCCTGACAATGTACTTGGTCAAAATCGGAATCTTGCTGTTTAATAGGTATTTATAACAAGCGATTCCCTTGATCCCCATCGAGTGGATCTCTCGTTCACAAAGCAATCGATGAGTAGTTAGAAGGATTACCCAGATCACTGCTTTTGCAAATGCCCAAAAACATTTGCCGTCGTAACTAATCGGAGAGCGTCAACTCATGGTTCCAGAATACCCCCCCTTAGATGAGATGACCTTGCGGCAACTACGACGAGTTGCCAGTCAATACAGCATCTCTCGTTACAGTCGGATGCGGAAAACGCAGTTAATCGAGTCAATTACCCAAGCTATGCAAGTAAGCGGCAATTTTAAATCTATTATTAAAGAGGAAAAACCAATGGAAGCAGCAAAATTTGAATTAGGCCAAGCTAACCCGATCGAAGATATCCTAGGTTCAGTGGATGATGGTTTAGGAGATCTGCCCGGTGGCTACGGTGAAAATCGCATCACCCTCCTACCTCGCGATCCTCAGTGGGCCTATGCTTATTGGGATATCCCCAACGAATCGAAGGAAGATCTACGTCGTCAAGGGGGACAACAGTTAGCCCTGCGTCTTTATGATGTCACCGATATCGATCTCAATAGCCAAGGCGCCCACAGTGTCCAAGAATATCTCTGTGATGAATTAGCCCGGGAATGGTATTTACCAATTCCAGTCAGCGATCGAGATTATGTTATCGATATCGGTTATCGTTGTGCTGATGGTCGTTGGTTAGTTTTGGCCCGTTCTCCTTTAGTGCGGATTCCTCCCGTCTATCCTTCCGACTGGATTGAAGATATTTTTGTCACCGTTAACTGGGAAGAAGAACTGGTGGGTAAAACTGTTTACGAACTCGTTCCCCCCAGCAAACGCTACGACAGCAGCACCGGAACCACTGGAAGCCCTATCTACGACCAAATTTTCGAGAGTGTCGGCGATATCGAGGCCCTACGGGTGGCCGGTTCCTTGTTTGGTTCCATGCAGCACGTCGCTGGTTCCGTACCGATGTCGGAAGTGATCAGTTCTTATGTATTCCCCTCTGGGGTTGGTATGTGGGCAGTTCCCACGGTATCGGGACTAACCGCTTCCGGTATCGGGATGACTGCTTCTGGTATCGGTATGGGTGCTTCGGAAACCCTACAACGTCCGCGCAAATTCTGGTTAGTTGCCGATGCCGAATTAATCGTCTATGGTGCCACCGAACCCGATGCCACCGTAACTATCGGTGGTCGTCCGATTAAACTCAATCCCGATGGCACTTTCCGCTATCAGATGTCCTTCCAAGATGGTTTAATCGATTATCCGATTATGGCCGTGGCCGCCGATGGGGAACAAAATCGTTCTATCCACATGAAATTTACCCGGGAAACTCCCTCTCGCAATACCAACACTAAAGATGAGGCGGTTCTAGAATGGTTATTCTAGATCGGGTTTTCTAACGTTACCAAAGCCAACCTAATTACCTCCCCCTAACTGAGATTCAGTTAGGGGATTTTTTGGGGATTGTCAACGCTATCAACTTCTATTCCCAAATCTGACAGCTTAAATCGCCCGATTTTTGGGAAAGACGCAGATTTTCGCCGTAATCGACGGGAACATCGATCACCGCAGGGACATCTTGCCGGAAAGCATCCTCTAGGATCGGGATCAAATCCTGAGCAGATTCCACCCGATAGCCTTTTAATCCCATACTTTCGGCAAATTTAACAAAATCGGGATTACCAAACTTAATAAAAGAAGAGGTCCCAAAATGGTTAAACTGCTTCCATTCGATTAAACCGTAACCGCCATCATTAAAGATGAGAGTGACGAAGGGAGTTCCCACCCGCAAAGCTGTCTCCAATTCCTGACAATTCATCATAAAACCGCCGTCTCCCGTCACCGCCACAATGCGCTTATCGGGATGAACTAACTTAGCGGCGATCGCACCAGGGATGGCAATACCCATAGCGGCGAAACCGTTAGAAATAATGCAAGTATTAGGACAATCGGAGTGATAATGGCGGGCCATCCACATTTTATGAGCGCCCACGTCAGAAATGGCGATATCTTCCGGTCCCATCACCTGACGCAGATCGTAGATCAATTTTTGTGGCTTGATCGGAAAACCCGTATCATTGGCATAGGTTTCGTAATCGGCCCGAATTTCCGTCTTTAATCCCGCAGTAACAGGAGTTGGTTTATTCTGGCGATCAGCCCGTTTGAGGATATCGATGAGAGAATCGGTGATATCACCCACCACTTCCACCACCGGGGCATAACTGCTGTCAATTTCCGCCGGAGTCATGCCGATGTGAATAATCGGTAATTTCCCGTCTGGATTCCATTTTTTCGGGGAATACTCGATTAAATCGTAACCAACAGCGATAATTAAATCACTGCGCTCAAAAGCACAACTAATCAAATCCCGTTGCTGTAATCCTACCGCCCAAAGAGCCAGAGGATGGGTATAGGGAATCACCCCCTTACCCATAAAAGTGTTAGCCACAGGGATATTCAAGGCCGTGGCGAATTCCGTTAAAGCCTCACTAGCATTAGCGCGAATTGCCCCATTTCCCGCCAAAATCAAGGGATTTTTCGCTTTAGAAATCACCGCCGCCGCCATGTTCAAAGTCCGATAGGAAGCGTAAACTTTTTCCTGACTATCGAGGGGCAAAGGACTACCATCGGCAGCCATAGCGGCGATATTTTCAGGAAGATCGATATGAACTGCCCCCGGTTTCTCACTTTGGGCGGTTTTAAAGGCTCTCCGTACCACTTCTGGGGTGATACCTGGCCGCACGATTTGTTTATTCCATTTCGTCACCGGGGCGAACATGGCCACCAGATCCAGGTATTGATGGGATTCAATGTGCATCCGATCGGTTCCCACCTGGCCGGTGATAGCCACCAAGGGCGCCCCATCGAGGTTAGCATCGGCTACCCCTGTCATTAGGTTAGTCGCCCCCGGTCCTAAGGTGGAGAGACAAACCCCCGCTTTTCCCGTTAAGCGTCCATAGACATCGGCCATAAAAGCGGCACCCTGTTCGTGACGGGTGGTGATAAATTTGATCGAGGAGTTTTTTAGGGCTTCCAAAACATCGAGGTTTTCTTCCCCGGGTAGCCCAAAAATATACTCGACCCCTTCATTCTCTAGACATTTAACTAGAAGTTCGGCTGTGTTTAATTCCCCCATAGTTCCCTCCTGTAGAGCTTACTTCATCAGTAAAGTCTCTAGAGATAGTTCATCCCGGCGGATTGAGGTTGTTGCGCTCAACTCGTCGGGATGATATCAGTAGACTATATGTACCAATGTAGCTGACTAAAATTTTGTTTAAGTCTATCCATATACCATTGTGACTTAGATCTTGACCCTTGGCAGATTATTTATTAGCACAATTGGGGAGAATTTTTTTTAGGCCGTTAATTCTTCGGCGGCGTGGGCCAGTTGGGCGGCGACTTTGGCTAAATAGGGACGACTTAACCACCAGATAAAGGGGGACAGCCAACCCCGCAGAGTGACAGAATAGGAAATATAACTACCACAGAGGGTTGATTCCACTTGGTAGGTCATTTTCTGTTCCATGCCGGGGATAGCGAGAACTCTGAGGCTGAGAAGTTCCCCGGGACGGACATTTTCCACGAAAACCCGGATAGGAATGGGAGTCAGACGGGTGACAGCTTGATAGATTAACCCCGGTTTAGCGATTAAACCCAAGGGAACATCAGCCTTGGCAATCAAAGGATGCCAAGAGACATCGGCCACATTGATTAATTTTTGCCAGAGGACATCGACGGGGGCGGTACTGACCACCCGATAGGTTTTGTAGAGTGAAAACTTACAGAATAGTCTGCCTTTGGCCGCTACAATCCTTAGGGAAAAATTGAGAATCACCGATCGCCCCCCGCAAAAATAATCCAGGTAATCTTCTATTTTGACATACCCCACGCCGTAAACGGACGTGGATTCTTCTCGCATCACTGCTGTGAATTTCTGGCTCAACGAGTCCACTTGAATTAGATTCCTGGCGAAATCCCACCCAGAGGTGGTTCTCTCCTCAGACTTTCGCAACCTTACAGAAGCCTGTTTTCGGAGGCCCCTACGATACAGTTCAAAACCTCTAAAATACTTGGTTTCTCTGGTACTTGGTGCTGAGAATTTTTACCTATAGGAGCATTCCCCTAGAGAACCCCATAACTCTAGTTTTCAAGGTGCGTTCATCGGTTGATGACTGGGTTTTTTAAGCGGTTGCTTACCCAGCCTCCTATTCTTAATATCATACATCAGATCAAGTCGCCCTCAAAGGGCGAGGCTTTCAACCCAATTTTTCGGTAAAAAATAAATGGCTTTCCGGCAGTGTGCGCTTTTGATAATTTTCAATTATATGAATAGATTGATAAAGCTTGTTCTCAAGCCGCTAAAAGCCTATCAGTTCTTTGTGTGATCAGTTTAACTTACTATAGAAGCGATCAATCTTTGTGTCCTCTGTGTCTGGAGTGGTTCCTTCCACTCCCTCGCCAGCAGGACTGTATCTTAGAATACATTTTACCCACCAAACCTAAGATAGCCTGGTTCTTCGGTTTGTGTTATGCGATGGATGGGGTTACAAGGGATGAAAACCCTATATAGAGTTGGCTGAATAAATCTAATTTTTTCGATAAAAGCGGCAGGGTTAAAACCAGCAAGAGTGGCTGTGCCAAGGGTAGCACCTAAAAGATCAAGAAATTGACCTGAGAGGGGGACAAGCGAGCTAGAAGGTAGATAGGGCAAGCGATATCGCTCTTTGTCCTTTGATGTAATCCTTCAACCGATAGCGGCTAATTTGCATTAACTCTTCTATATTTTTTGGGAACAT
>NZ_JADEXI010000181.1:0-7944 GCF_015207185.1 Microcystis sp. LEGE 08355
GGGGTAGGGTGTGGGGTGTAGGGTGTAGGGTGTGGGGTTTTACCGATTTTCAGGTGGTCAACTACCTAATTTTCAGGGAAAAAGTACCTGAATTTTCCCCCCGATCACTCCAATGGTAGGCACTTTTTGAAGGAAAAAAAGTCTAAAAGTCTTACCCAACAAGGTTTTTAGATTTATTCAGCCAACCCTAATTAGGGTTGGCTGAAAAGCTTTTTCAGCCAACCCTAGATAGCTTAATATCTTAGCGGGTTAGGGCCGCGCCTCTTTCGTACAAAGTGCGGGCATAATCAGTCCAAGTACCCTGGCCCCAATAACGGAAACAACTGGTTTGCACGAGCAAATTATAAAGCAGTGCTTCCAGATAATCCGGTCGTCGGGTAAAACTAGGATCCGCCTGTACTAAAGGATCATATTTCTCGTGGAATTGAGCGCTTAATTGGTTCATCGGTTCGAGGACATTTTCGTAACCGCGCACCCAACTGAGATCATTTGTCCAAGATGCCCCATCCATGCTAAAACGGTGGTCGGACTGTTTTAACTCAGCGATCGCCTGTTCCACTGCTTCCGGGGTAGCGGCATCGGGATTAACTCGCTGCCAGATTTTATGCTGGTGTACGGCTTGAATTGGGGGATAATCTTGGGGATTAACGCCAGCAGCCTCGATTAACTCCAGATATTCCGTACCGTTAAATCCTGCCACAGTGGAACCCCCCTGCATTTCCCGCCAAGGATTGGGAAAATCGCGAGGAAATTCATTCATCATCACGCCACCATTTTCACCGTCGGCAATCTGGGAACCTAGGGAAGGAACCCAAACGCCGCCGATTTGCTGTTTACCGCGGCATTTGGCCTCGTGGTAGGGTTGCATTTGGGCGACTAATTTGGTGTCGGAACCCTGGGTTTTAATCAAAGCAGTAATCGCAATCACTTCACCCCGAGAATTACGGGCCACCAGGCGATTAGGAATATATTTTTGTTCCTGACTCAATCCCGAACCGTCGAGATTTTCCACCGAGTGTTCCTGTACCAATAACCAACGATAGCCGCATTCTTTCAGAGCTTTAATATACTCGTAGAGGGTATCGGGATGGTTAGGAAGGTGCATTTCCGGGGGAGAGAACCCTTTGACTCGTTTCAGGGCATCCGGGCCAAAAATCGAGGCAAAATAGGTTTGCCATGCTTGCATCTGTAATTTTAGATCGGGAATCGGTGTGGAAGGAGCCACCGCATGACTCCACATCGTCCCCAACCATTCCACATAGGGTTGATATTGACTGTTACAGGTGATTAATTTGAGTTTATCGAGGATATCCTGCCGTCCCATCTGTACCAAACCCCAGAGGAGATTGCCAGAATAATCGAGCATAATCCGGGGATTACAGCCTTCCGCCACCAATTCTGGGATAAAATCGCCCATGCGACTGTAACACCAGGCAAAAACGCTGGCATTATGGTTATCGCCATCCCCCTGATTCTCGAACATATGCTGGAGATTGCAGATTAATTCACCGTTAACACCCGCGGGGATGGTGGGTTGGTGCATATGCAAAGCACAGGCAAAACCAGCGTTGATATGGTCTAATTTGAGATTTGTTGTCGGTAAAAAGATCGGATCATCGTGATTAACAATCGCTGCAATTTCCTGTTCCCAACCGCAAATAGTCGGTAGTCCGGGGCGGATTTCCGTGATAGGGTTCGATTTCGATGATACGGGTGTAGCGATCATAATTTTTCAGGCGAATAGATTGAGATAGTTTGTCCCCACTCTCCCAGGGACAACTTTTTTGACTGGCAACAGGTCACTCCTGACTGTTCACTGCTAACTGAGCTAAGAGTGCGGACTTGATCCTATCCCATTTATACTGGGAGTAACCCCCTCCAGACACAAGCCTTCGTAACTCGTTAAAAATCAAGATGATTCTTTACTGAACTTAACCGATCCTCGCACTATGATACAAACAACTATCCGCCCTTTTACCTGCAAATTTTAACCATGTTCTCGGCGACTACCGAAATTCTTGTTATCTTCTTCCTCATCCTCCTCAATGGAGTCTTTGCTCTCTCGGAAATTGCCATTGTCTCAGCCCGCAAAATCCGTTTGGAACAATTAGCCAGAGATGATCGACGGGCGGCGGTGGCCTTAAAATTGGCCAATGATCCCAATCAAATTTTATCGACGGTGCAGATTGGCATTACCCTAGTGGGTATCTTTGCTGGGGCCTACGGAGGAGCTAATTTATCGGTCAGTGTGGCGCAATTATTGGCCCAAGTTCCTGTTTTAGCCCCCTACAGTCAAGCTTTGGGATTAGGATTAGTGGTGTTAATTATTACCTATCTATCCCTAGTGGTGGGGGAATTAGTGCCGAAACGGTTAGGTTTAAGTAATCCTGAAAAAATCGCTATCCTCGTTGCTGATCCTCTGAATAGGTTATCAAAAATTGTTTCGCCCGTTGTCCATCTTTTGAGTCAATCGACTAATCTGATTCTCGGTTTGTTGGGGATTAGCGGTAATAATAATGATTCCCCAATTACGGAGGAAGAATTGAAAATTATGCTTAAACAGGGAACCGAAGCGGGAACCTTTGAGGAAGCAGAACAGGATATGGTGGAAAGGGTGTTAGGATTGAGCGATCGCCGAGTCAGTCAGATTATGACCACGCGCCCAGATGTTGTTTGGCTAGATTTGGAAGATAGTTCCGAAATTAACCGCCAGAAGCTAATTGAGAGCAATCATACCCGTTTTCCTGTGTGTCAGGGCAGTTTAGATGAGGTTTTGGGGGTAATCGAAGTCACAGACTTATTGGCCGATTGTTTAACTGGTGAAAGTTTCGATCTAACGAAGGATTTACAGCAGCCGCTTTTTGTGCCGGAAAGCACTAGGGGTTTAAAGGTTTTAGAATTGGTACAGCAAAGTGGCCATCATATTGCCTTGGTAGTGGATGAGTACGGGGTGATTCAAGGATTGGTGACGCGCCAGGATATTTTAGAGGCAATTGTCGGCGATTTACCCCAATTAGATAATATTGAAGATGCTCAGATCGTGCAGAGGGAAGATGGTTCTTGGTTGATCGATGGCACAGTGGCTATCGAAGATTTTAAAGAATTATTTGAAATCAGTGAATTACCGGGGGAAAAACAGGGCAATTATCACACTTTAGGTGGTTTTATTATTACCCATCTTGGCAGGATTCCGGGAGCTGCCGATCATTTTGAATGGCAAAGGTTGCGCTTGGAAGTGGTGGATATGGACGGTAATCGCGTCGATAAGGTGTTAGTCACGCTCTTGTTGGATGATTTGTAAGTAATTGTTAGTAAATATCTAGATTTTTTCAAGCTTGTGAAGACCGATACAATTTTTTATCAACTCTTGCAAACTTTTCCGGGGTTAATTTTTGAATTACTGGGAGACTCAACCCAGAAAGCTGAAAATTATCAATTCTCCTCCCGAGAAATCAAAGAATTAGCGCGTCGTTTTGACGGTATTTTTTTACCGACCACAGCAGCATCAGAACTAATTATTTACTTTGTTGAAGTGCAATTTCAGGATAAAAGTGATTTTTATTGGCGATTTTTAACAGAAATTGTCATCTATCTCAATCAGTATAAACCCGTTCAGGATTGGATGGCTGTAGCTTTATTTGCCTCTAGGGATATCGACAATAATTTTCCCTATCAACTACGGGGATTTGAGATAACGGGACAGATCAGACGTATTTATTTAGATGAATTAATCGATAGTCCGGCTCCGTCTCTGGGTTTAGGAATTATTCAGTTAATCGTCGCTACACCCCAATTAGCACAGCAACGAGGAAAACCACTTTTAGAAAAAGCGATCGCTGAAATTGATGATCTAGTTTTCCAGCAAAAAGTTGTAGAATTAATTGAAAGAACCTTAGCCTATAAATTTACTAATCTTAGTCGCACGGAGTTAGAAGCTATGTTCGGATTAGATGATCTCAGACAAACTCGACTTTATCAAGAAGCTAAAGAAGAAGGTCGTGAAGAAGGTCGTGAAGAAGGTCGTGAAGAAGCTAAAACTGAAGCGATCGCCAGTTTACTAGCTTTAGGTTTAAGTATAGAACAGATTGCCACTGCTTTGCAGTTAGAACTTACCAAAGTACAAGAGACAGCGGCCAAATTATCCCCCCCAAATTAGAAGAGTAAATTATCAGGTTTCTCCCTGACTTTACCCTATTCATTCATATTACGATAGGTAGCCACTGCCGAGGGAGAAATGCGATTGAGATAACGGAAAATCCAATATTTTAAGACTGTATCCAAGATAACGGGAAAAGTGGCGATAAAGAGAAAATTAAACTGGCGATTTTCTGGTAAACCGAAATGACGACTTAACCCTTCTAGGATCACTTCCCAACCGTGGGGAGAGTGGAAACCGACAAACATATCGGTAAAGAGAATAATTAAAAAAGCTTTAGCTGAATCGCTAAGATTATAGAGAATGCCATCCAGAAAAGACTTGACAATCTCGATTTCCCGACGACTAAAAGCGACAACAAAACCAAAGGCAATCAGGGAACAAATATCGGCGAAAATATTAGCGATCGCATTTAAGCCTCGCTGGCGAAATTCTTCACTTAGTACCGCTGCTTTTTTAGTAATTTCTCCCTCGATTTCTTCGTTAGATAATTTGGGTGCTAAACCAATCATACCTCGAAAATGTAAAGCTTCCTCAAATCTTCTCAGTTCCGAAAAAGCTTCTTCTTCTAAATCCTGATTGATAAAAATAAACTGTTCCTGTTGTTGGAAATATTTATTAACCAAGGGGGTAATCAGGAAAGTTTTGGTTAATTGCTGGGTCAACAAAGGAATAATAATTAACAGTAAAATAAACTTGATAGAAATGGCGGTTTTATAACGAGAATTGCGAAATCTTTTTAAAACTGCCTCCTCCGATTCTACCGCTTGGGGATCAATTTCCTGTTTAATGCGGTTAAAAGTATTGACAAAAGAACGGGGTAAAACCCCCGGTCTTTCCGTAGCTTTTTGGGATTTATTACTTTTGATTATTTCCTCATCTTCAATACTACCCGCTGCTAAAAAAGAGCGATTTCTAGAAGTCTTATTTTTGGCTGTTTCCTGCTCAAAATTTCTGTTCTGGATACTTTTGGGAACATCTTGAATATCTTCTGGCCAATAATTATCTTGATATTTTCCGATAATACTATCGATAAACTGAAGTTTTTTCAGACAAACATCTGTGGTGACAGTAATCACCCCATTATTAATTGTTGGTTGATTTGGACCGAAGGTATTAACGATCAATCGACTAGCTTTAAACTCCGTCAATCTGACTTTAATTTTTTGCAAATAACCTTTAACTTCTGCGATAAAATAGGAATTAGTGCTGCTGCCATAATTCGAGAATTCATTCGCCACTTTTCGCCCTTGAAAATGCTTGTCTTCTATTTCCTTAATCTTCAAAGCTGCATGATAAGCCTCATCTAAAGAACGTTCAGGAGTTTGTAATAACCATTGATTAACACCTTGCAAAATCCGATTAAGATTCATAGGAAACAATTACTTCCACAAGGGAGAAAAGCTAGAGTACCGATCAGTTATCTTAACAAATACAATCGAGAAAAAACGATGTCAATCATACCAATTTGGATCGAAGGTGGCACTCGATCGGGAAAAACCACCGCTTTAGTCGGGGAATTTCGGCGCTGGGTGTCTCGCGATCAATCAAAATCATCCCCCCTTCCTCGATCGATCTTAGTTTTCGCTGCCAACGATGATAATAAACGGGAATTAGCCGATCGATTAGCCATTGCTGTTAGGGGTAGCTATCCGATTCTCTGCAAAACCCCTTTAGGTTTTCTCACCGATGAAGTCATCCTGTTTTGGCCGTTAATTTTCGAGTTTTTGGAGCTAAAAGCGCAATTTCCCCGCCGATTACGCCCAGAAACGGAGCAGGAACTCGCCACCCGTCTCTGGCAACCAGCAATCGCTGAATTCTTCCAGCTTACTAGCATAAATGAATATCGTTTCGTCCGTCAAGTTCTCGATTTGTTACAATTAGCCGGTGCTAGTGGTGTTCCCGCAGAAAAGATACCCGAAAGATTAGCCGACGGATTATCAGAAACAGATTTAAAACGAGTTTTAGCAATTAATGAGCAGGAAATACCAGAAAAAGTGGGAGAATTAATCATTCAATGGCGTGATTGGTCTCTAGAACGTGGTTTATTAAGTTATGGTATCATCTACGAACTCTATTGGCGCTATTTATTCCCTGATAGTCGTTATCAACAGCAACTATTAAAACGCTTCCGGGGAGTTTTTGCGGACGATGTGGACGATTATCCAGCTATTGCCAAGGATTTACTCAGTTTTTTCCTCGATCATGATTATTTTAGCGTTTTTACCTACAATCCCCAGGGAAAAATTCGCTTAGGATTAACTGCCGATCCCGATTATCTACAAAAATTAGCGGCACGCTGTCAAATTATGTCATTATCTACCACTGACGGGTTAGCTGCTCAGTTTAGCGAGACGGTTCTCTCCTTAATCAGCGACGGTAACTATCTTGGCAATCTTCCCGATCAATTCATCTCCCTGCAAACCACCTCTCGCGCCGAATTGTTACGGAAGACAGCCACAGCTATTATTCAAGCAGTCAAGCAAGGAGCAGTAAAACCCGAAGAAATCGCCGTTATTGCCCCTGGTTTAGACGAAATCGCCCGTTATAGCCTGATGGAAATTTTAACCGGTGCTGGGATAGCCGTTCAACCCCTCAACGAACAACGACCCCTGATCAGTTGTCCTCTGATTCGGGCATTATTGACCCTTCTCGCCCTTGTTTATGAAAATTTGGGGCGTTTAGCCCCCCAAGAGGCTATAGCGGAAATGCTGGTGATTTTTAGCCGTTATCGCTGGGATGAAGAACAAAATTTAATTCCCGATATCGATCCGGTTCGCGCCGGATTAATTGCCGATCATTGTTATCAAGTGGATCTGGAAAATCCTCGTTTATTAGCGATCGAAACTTTTCCCCGTTGGGATCGCTTAGGACAAAAAGCTTGTACTGCCTACGAAAGAATTTGTCACTGGATCGAAGGGATGAAAAAACGGCAGCAAGAAGCCAAACTTTTCCCGATTTTTGTCTTAAATCAAGCGATCGAACAATTATTAAACGATGGGGAAAATTTGCCCTTCGATCACTTGGCAGCTTTGCGAGAATTAATGGAAACTGCCCAACATTTTTGGGAGATTGATCGCCGTTTGCGTGAGAGTGAACCCTCTTTTCAAAGTCCCAGCGAAACTATTAGTCAGTTTATCCAACTTTTGCGTCGTGGCACAATCACTGCTAATCCCTATCCTGTGCGACAATTTATTAAATCTTCCCCGGCAGTTACCCTAGGCAATATCTTTCAATATCGTTCTTTTCGTTCTAGTCATCGTTGGCATTTTTGGCTAGATTGTTCCTCCCCACTCTGGGAACAAGGAGGTGCTTCCACTCTTTTTGCTGCGCCGATTTTTTGGCGAGAAAGTCCCTATCAACGCTGGACAACGGAAGCAGAATTAGAGGAAAATCAGGCACGTTTACAGAGAATTTTAAGGGATTTATTAGCAAGGGTAAGCGAAAAAGTTATCCTCTGTCACAGTGATTTAGGAGTATCGGGAACCGATCAAACCGGACAACTTTTATCCTTAGTACAAGCGGCAAAAGAATATGATTAAGGACTAGAACAAAATTAATTTCTTGGTTAGGATAGGCAAGAGGCAACCCCCCCAACCCCCCCGACATCGGGGGGGCAAGGGTAGGGTTTCATTCTCTGAAATGTCATGATCTCAAATCCTTATCTGGCAACGTTTTAAGTCGATTTCTCGGAAATATATAGCTGAAAATTTGTCAAAACGTCGTGCTTTGTAGGTTGATTCATGAATCAACCTACTATGAGAGCAAAAACCTGTACTCCCCTGCTC
>NZ_JADEXI010000182.1:0-7941 GCF_015207185.1 Microcystis sp. LEGE 08355
GTCACCCCTAATTTTATGAGAGAAGCGGCAGCTTTAGCGGATAAATCGGGCGCATAGGGAGGTAATACCCGATCCATCCCTTCTAAGAGCAAAATTTTCGCTTCTGTGGGGTTAATCTGGTGGAAATCAGACCTAAGCGCACCGTGGGCAATTTCAGCGATCGCTCCTGCTAATTCTACCCCCGTCGGTCCGCCACCGACAATAACAAAAGTTAATAAAGCTTGCCGCTTTTCGGCATCAATTTCTTTCTCGGCCTTCTCGAAAGCGAGATAGATGCGACGACGTATTTCTACTGCGTCTTCAATGGTTTTTAACCCTGGAGCGTAGGGTTGCCATTGATCATTGCCAAAATAGTGATGACTGACTCCCGTGGCAATAACTAATTGATCGTAGGCGATCGGTGGGTGATCTTCCAAGATCACTTCTCCCTTGACCGGATCTATATCTATGGCATGATCGAGGAGAATATCTGTATTGTCATGACCCCGTAGGATTAAGCGCAAAGGTGAGGAGATATCGGCCGGAGACAGCGCCCCAGTAGCGACTTGATAGAGGAGGGGCTGAAAAAGATGGAAATTTCGCTTATCGATGAGGGTAACATGAACGGGGGCGTTTTTTAGGGCTTTGGCCGTGTATAAACCCGCAAATCCGCCGCCGATGATAACAACTCTTGGCTGTTTTTCAGTCATTGCTTAACAATAATTCATAAATTTTCCCCTAGTGTAGTCCGGATTGTCACAATTTAGCGGTGACAAGCGTTACCGAAAACAGCAGTCTTTACCCTAGAAAAAAATATAGATACTGGCTTTTTTGACCAACCAAGAGGGCAAAACTAAGGAAGTACAGGGAATCTCCCCAGAATTTAGCCTATATATGCTCGAAAAACTTGAAAAGACCGCTACGCCGTTTTACCTAAGTTTATGACCTGGGTTAACCAGGTGGGAACTTATATTACGCGTTTCTGTTTCCGAGTACAAGCTCGGTTTACTACCACACGAATTGGTTATTCGCTCCCTTATCACAATCAAGCATAGATCAAAAAACTTGAAAGGCAGTCACCAACGTAGAAGCCTGATTTGTTCTCATCATAGCATTTTTTTTTCTCAGAGGCAAGAGGGGAGATTCAGTGATCAGTTATCAGTGATCAGATTTGAGTTTTCAGTTTACTGTTTACCGACCACAGCCAAAAAGCCTGCCAACACCCAGCAATTCCCAATGCAAACGGTAGCACAGAATACAGAACCAGTCTTACTCTTGCCTTTCAAAATGGAGTGAAGGGTTTGAACAGTGGGTTTCGGGGGAATGGAAGTCAAACAACTGGGTTTTCTGGGGATGCTGAGCTATTTCCAGGTAGTTATCCCTGGGATAACTGAGCCTCGAAGTGCCAGCAATGCTACCCGCTACAGTCTGAAAGACGCAATATTAGGGGCATTCGCCGCCTTTTTTCGCCAGAATGAATCATTTCTAGAATATCAGCGTCAACTGAATAGTCGTTGTGGACGAGATAATGCTCAAAGTCTGTTTGGTTTGGTCAATATCCCGACAGTAGAGCAGATGCGGAACATCCTCGATGGAATAGCCGCAAAGCATCTTTTTCCCCTGTTCAAATGGATTGATCAAGGTCTGGGAGACCAAGGCTATTTAAGGCTGTTTGCAGCCTTGGATGGCAACTTACTCGTCGCCCTAGATGCTACTCAGTACTATAGTTCAGAGAAAATTAGTTGTCCTTGTTGCTCAAGCCGCACCTCAAAACAGGGAAAGATAACCTATCAAATCAGGAGAAAGGTAAAATTGGCTAAAGATTTAGTTTATCAAGCAGCCAAAAACGCTTTGATCAAAGATAATTGGTTAATTACTCATGACCCTTATACGATAAGTTTTGGAGGGGTGAATATGGCTGTTGATTTAGGCGCAGAAAAGCTGATTGCTGCGACTAAAGATCATCAAAAGATTGCCGTAGAAATTAAAAGTTTTTTAGAGGGGTCTTCAGCGATCTCAGAATTTCATACTGCCCTAGGACAATTTATTAATTATCGGGCGGTTTTAAAGAGAAAAGACCCAAATAAAGTCTTATTTTTAGCTATTCCTAGTTTTACTTACGACACTTTTTTCTCTTTAGATTTTACCCAATTTGATGATTAGAGAAAATCATTTAAAATTAATCATTATTTTCGCCAAATCAGGAGGTAATATTAACATGGATAAGTTAGCAAAATATCGTCAATTAGTCAAAAGTATTCTCTCGGAATATACTCAATATAAACCCACTTGTAATGATTTAGAGATTCAAGCTATTTTTGATGAACAAAAAGAACATTATCAGGTCGTTACTTTTGGGTGGGAAGGCGAAAAATATGTACATTATTGTCTCATTCATATTGACCTCAAGTCTGATAAAATTTGGATTCAATGGAATATGACAGAACAAGATATTGCTGAAGACTTAGTTAAACTAGGTGTTCCTAAAAAAGATATTGTCATTGGCTTTCATCCTCCTGTACTTCGTCAATTGACCGATTATGCAGTAGGATAAATTAATTTATCCTACTGCAATTGATCCCAGTTAGCTGTCTGGTTCTTGGGGGTTATCTGTTGGTGACCTTGCTTTTTTTGATAGGACACCTTTTACTTTTGTTGCGGCTAAACCCAGTCCGAGTAAACCTAAACCCAAGATATTAGACGGCTCAGGGATAGTCACTTGTGTAGGAGAATCAAGTCGGGCGATCCAAGCTTCGGTCTGACCGCTAGGATTCGCGCCGTACCCCACAATCGTCAGCCCGTCAGCGGAGATTCCCTGCGCTACACCTAACTGCCATCCCGTCAGATTTAATCCGAAATCGGTGGTGAGAATGTTCTGAAGGCTCCTCATCCCCCCAGATGGAGTCCAGCGAAACGCCTCGACATTGTTCGCGGCATTATAGCTGTAACCGACAACGACGGAGCCATCGCCCGACACGCCGAAAGCCTGGCTATAGAAAGCCCCGCCCAGGAGGTCACCGAGACCGACCATCCCCACTGCTTGAGTCCAGCGGAACGCCTCGCCCCCGTTCGCGGAAGTACCTGTACCGACGACGACGGAGCCATCGCTCGATACCCCACTAGCACCGCTATAGAATTCCCCGCCGGGGAAGTCACCGAGACCGACCATCCCCCCTGTTTGAGTCCAGCGAAACGCCTCAGTTCCGTTCGCGGAAGTGCCCGCACCGACGACGACGGAGCCATCACTCGATACCCCATGAGCAGCGCTATTGACAATCCCGCCGAGGAGGTCACCGAGACCAACTATCCCTCCTGATGCTGTCCAGAGGAACGCCTCTTGTCCGGTCACGACATTGCCCAAACCGACGACGATGGAGCCATCGCCCGATACCCCAAAAGCAACACTCGCGAAAGCCCCACCGGGGAGGTCACCGAGACCGACGATCCCCCCTGCTTGAGTCCAGCGGAACGCCTCCAACCCGCTCGCGGAATTGCTGGAACCGACGATGACAGAGCCATCGCTCGATACCCCGTAAGCAAGGCTACCAGAATTCCCTCCGGGGAGATCACCGAGACCGATCATCCCACCTGAGTCCGTCCAACGGAACGCCTCGTTTGCGCTGCTTGCGGAATAGCCGTAACCGATAACGACGGAGCCATCGCTCGATACCCCGTAAGCTCGGCTAGAGAAACCCCCGCCGGGGAGGTCGCCGAGACCTTGAAAGGAGGCGGCATGGGCGGGATTGGCGAGAGCGATCGCTGAAGTCACGAGGGCGATTCCGAAGAGAGTTTTGTTTTGGTTTTTCATGGTTTTTGATGTTTGAAATAAGTGGGGTTTGAGAGAATACGATCTTCGTGGGGCAAAAGTGTTACTTAATCGATACGTTCATCTAGTCGATACGGACTTTACTCTATGCGTCTCGATCGCAAGGCTTCTTAGCTATTCAAGAAGAACAAAATTTTTTCTCGGGTAGGCACGGGGATTTTCGTCAGAAATCCCCATCGCATACCGAATCAGCGTTTCTTGTATCTTGTTGCCAGTCCCAGCAGGGAAACTAAACCGATCGCAAAAACGGCGGAAGGTTCGGGGGTGCTGGTAGAGGTCGCGCCTAGGCGGGCGATCCAGCCTTCGGTCTGACCGTTAGGATTCGTGCCGTACCCAACGATCGTCAGCCCATCGGCGGAAATCCCCTGCGCGCGCGATAGTTGCCATCCCGTCAGATTCAATCCGAAATCGGTGGTGAGAAGATCTTTAAGACTTCTTATCCCCCCTGCTTGAGTCCAGCGGAACGCTTCGTACCCGTTCGCAGAGTTGCCGAAACCGATGACGACGGAGCCATCGTCCGATACCCCGCTAGCATAGGTATCGACACTCCCGCCGGGGAGGTCACCGAGACTGACGATCCCTCCTGCTTGAGTCCAGCGGAACGCCTCAATTCCGCTCGCGGAAGTGCCGTAACCGACGACGATAGAGCCATCGCTCGATATCCCGTAAGCACCGCTACCGAAACCCCCGCCGGGGAGGTCACCGAGACCAACGATCCCCCCTGCTTGGGTCCAGCGGAACGCCTCATTCCCTGTCGCGGGGAAGGTGATACCGACGACGACGGAGCCATCGCCCGATACCGCTTGAGCACTGCTCTGAGAAACCCCACCAAGACCGACGATCCCCCCTGCTTGAGTCCAGCGGAACGCCTGGAAATTGCTCGCGGAATGGCTGTAACCGACGACGACGGAGCCATCGCCCGATACCCCGTTAGCTATGCTTTGGAAAATCCCACCGGGGAGGTCACCGAGACCGACGATCCCCCCTGCTTGAGTCCAGCGGAACGCCTCCAACCCGTTCGCGGAATAGCTGTAACCGACGACGACAGAGCCATCGCCCGATACCCCTAAAGCAGAACCCTGGAAAGTCCCGCCGGGGAGGTCACCGAGACCGACGATCCCCCCTGCTTGAGTCCAGCGGAACGCCTCCAACCCGTTCGCGGAATTGCCGGAACCGACAACAACGGAGCCATCGCTCGATACCCCGTTAGCCCAGCTATCGAATCCCCCTCCGGGGAGGTCGCCGAGACCTTGAAAGGAGGCGGCGTGGGCGGGATTGGCGAGAGCGATCGCTGAAGTTGCGAGGGCGATTCCGAAAAAAGTTTTGTTTTGGCTTTTCATAGTTTTAGTGTTTGGTATGGACTGGGCTTGTAATAATTAACATAACTCATATGACAAGCTAAATCACTCAATGAAACTGCATGAAAAAATCGAAGAAAGAAATTCCGATTTCAATCATGAATAGAAAATCCTTTTCGAGATAATGTTTTAAATCTATTGGTGGTTCTTTTCAGAGCTAGTTTTTTCCAGATATGCTGGTAAATCATCCAGAGAAAGCAATGTCAAAAGACTTAACTTAGTTTTATTGACTTTTTCCAAAAAAACCAACACCTTACCCTCAGACATCTCAGCATTAATCTCCACAAAAACATAACCAATTCTGTCCGATAAAACCTCCTCTACCGAATCACCACCAAAACCTGATTTAGGGGTTACAAAGGTGAGATGCTCCCCTTTTAGACTTTATGCTCGATGATGCCATCCCTAGGGCTCTTGTTAATTCTTCTTGATGTTGGATTGGGATGTACAGGGCAAAAGTGTTTGAGGTTCCGTATCATTTGCTACATTCTGAATTTGGAATTGCTGGCCAACACCTGATCTTGTTGGCTCCGTGAAAGTCTGGGACTACAATAGAGAAAAGTGACAATTTTTGCCAGAGTGATCACCGAGGACTAATAAAGAATGACGGCTATCCTAGGGAAACCTGCCACGCTTAACACTCCGATTCTGCACCGTCTTGCCAATGGTTTAACGATTATTGCCGAAAGTCAACCGGTAGAAGCGGTTAATCTCAATGTTTGGCTGCAGGTCGGCTCGGCCTTAGAATCGGATCAGATCAATGGGATGGCTCATTTTCTTGAACACATGGTTTTTAAGGGAACCCCTAACTTAGACAGTGGTGAATTTGAACGGGCGATCGAATCGAGGGGAGCGGTGACTAATGCCGCTACTAGCCAAGAATACACCCATTATTACATTACCACTGCCCCGCAGGACTTCGCCCATCTGGCCCCGCTGCAGCTAGAAGTGGTTTTAGACGCTTTAATCCCTGATGAGGCTTTTGAGCGGGAAAGACAGGTTATTTTAGAAGAAATTCGTCGTTCTCAGGATAATCCCCGTCGTCGCACTTTTTATCGCACCATGGAGACCTGTTTTCAAGTTTTACCCTATCGTCGTCCGGTGTTGGGTCCGACGGCAGTGATTGAAAATCTTACTCCTCAACAAATGCGCGATTTTCATCGGACTTGGTATCGTCCCGAATGGATGACGGTGGCGGTGGTGGGTAATTTGCCTGTAGATGATTTAATGGCTATTGTGAGCGATTCTTTAGATACTTTAGGCAGTAAGGGCAATTCTGGGCTTATTTCTCATCCTATCGCTAATCTACAGCCTGAAGCTCCCTTTAACGAGATTATCCGTCAAGAATACGAGGATGAAAATTTGCAGCAGGCCCGCTTAATCCTATTTTGGAAAGTGCCGGGGTTGAGAGACTTAGAAAAAACCTATCCTCTCGATGTTTTAGCGGCTATTCTGGGTCAGGGCAAGGTATCGCGATTATTTCAGTCTCTGCGCCAAGAAAAGGGCTTAGTTTCCCAAATAACTGCCAGTAATATGTCCCAAGCAGTGCAAGGGGTGTTTTCCGTGTCGGCCCAATTAGCCTCGGAAAATATCGAGCAAGTGGAGAGAGACATTACAGCACAGATTGGACAAATTCAACAGGAAGCTGTGACAGTTTCTGAACTGGAACGAGTTAAAACCCAAGTGGCCAATCAGTTTATTTTTAGCAATGAAAGACCGAGCGATCGGGCCAACCTTTACGGTTATTATCATACTCAGATCGGTGATTTGCAACCGGCTTTTTGTTATCCCCAACACATTGAAGCTCTCACTTTAGAGGATATTCAAAATGCCTGTCAAGAGTATTTAAATCCTAACGCTTACGGTGTGGTGGTGGTAAGACCAATTCAGTGAACAGTAATCAGTAATCAGTAATAATGTAGGGTGCGTTTTTGCGGCAATAACCTTGAATAAAAAAAACAAATTAGCAATCCGCGCCCCACGCACCAGTTAAGTAAGTAATCTCAATTAATTGCTAGACCGCTAAAGTTTTTGGATTGAATCACGGTAGTTTAGATTCATTACTGGAGGGCATATTAGGTTGGCTCAAGCTCTGAAATTCCTTGTTCTATGACGCACGATTTTGTCTGCCGCTTTACCCGTTGCTCTGCCAGCACTTACGCTATTCGCTACTCTCAGTCATCGAAAATTTGGGTCTGAAACCCCGTCGTTCTACGACGGCTTTACTGTTAAATATTAGCACATTTACGAAATATATGCTAAAATGTGAGGTATGGAAAAGCTATCGCTACCGATTTTACCCCACACCCGAACAAGAGTCGCTATTGCGGCGCACTTTGGGCTGTGTAAGATTAGTTTACAATAAAGCTCTCCATCTCAGAACACAAGCATGGTACGAAAGACAAGAAAGAGTAGGATATACTGAAACTTCTTCAATGCTAACCGATTGGAAAAAACAAGAAGAATTAGAGTTTTTAAACGAAGTTAGCTGTGTACCCTTACAACAAGGGTTAAGACATTTACAAACAGCTTTCACTAATTTCTTTGCTGGTCGTACTAAGTATCCTAACTTTAAGAAAAAACATCAGGGAGGAAGTGCCGAATTTACCAAATCAGCCTTTAAATTTAAAGACAAACAAATCTATTTAGCTAAATGCACAGAACCTTTACCTATTCGATGGTCAAGACAAATACCAGAAAGCTGTGAACCAAGCACAGTAACAGTCAGATTACATCCCTCAGGACGTTGGCATATTTCAATTAGATTTGATGACCCAA
>NZ_JADEXI010000183.1:0-7926 GCF_015207185.1 Microcystis sp. LEGE 08355
ACTGAGCGAGGCTAGAGAAAGGAGAGAGACTCTTGATAATCGTCATCGATAACTATGATAGTTTTACCTACAATTTAGTCCAGTATTTGGGAGAATTAGCCTCCGAGTTCCCGATCGCCTTGCCGATCGAGGTCTATCGTAATGATAAAATCGACTTGGCCACAATCGAACAAATGCGGCCGGATGGGATTGTCATTTCCCCCGGTCCCGGCCGTCCGGTCGACGCGGGCATATCTCTGGAATTAATCGCCAAATTTGGCCCCCATTTGCCGATTTTGGGGGTCTGTCTCGGTCATCAAAGTATCGGTCAGGTATTCGGGGGGGATGTGGTCCGGGCCCCGGTCTTGATGCACGGCAAAACTTCCCCAATCTATCACAACAGTGAAGGGGTATTTCAAGGCTTAGAAAATCCTTTTACTGCCACCCGTTACCATAGTTTAGTGATCGATCGCTCCACCATGCCGGATAATTTAGAGATCACGGCCTGGGTCGAAGATGGTACGGTCATGGGAGTCCGTCATCGGGATTACCCCCACATTCAAGGAGTACAATTTCATCCCGAAAGTATTTTAACCACTGCTGGCAAGGAACTTTTAAGAAACTTTCTGCGATCCCTCTAGTGTTTGCTAATCCCCAACCCCTGAAATTAACCTTAACTTGATTAATTCTGCATCTACATTTATGAAAAGGCGAGATTTTATCTTATCGGCGGGGGCAAGTTTCTTAACCGTGGCAGTAAGCTCAGTTTTAGCGGAAACTAAACCGAAACCCACTAACCCCACTTCCCCCCAAAAACCCGATAATTCCCTCTTAGTTCAATGGTTGGGTCATAGTTGCTTTTTATTCACCGGAGGAGGGCAAAGAGTCCTAGTTAATCCTTTCCGGGCGATCGGTTGTACGGCGGGTTTTCCTTTGCCAAAAGTAGAAGCAGATATCGTTTTAATTAGTAGTCAACTGTGGGATGAAGGGGCGGCCGAGGGTTTACCCGGTAATCCGAAAATTTTGTTTGAGCCGGGGGCCTACGATCTGGGTAAATTAAAACTACAGGGTATTAGTATCGCCCATGATCGCATGGGGGGGCAACGTTTCGGCATGAATGTGGCCTGGCGTTGGACCCAAGCAGGGATTAGTATTGTCCATTTAGGGGGGGCAGCAGCCCCGCTCGCATTAGAACAAAGAATTCTCCTAGGCTCGCCGGATTTAGCTTTTATTCCCGTGGGAGGTGGTCCAAAAAATTATAATCCCCAAGAAGCAAAACAGGCGATCGAAGTTTTACAACCGCGAATTGCTGTCCCGACGCAATACTTTACCAGTGCCGCCGATAAAAATGCCTGTGAATTGGTCTCTGTAGATGAGTTTCTCAAGTTAGTCAAGGATAAAAATATCCGTTTAATCGGGGACAATAAATTGCGGATTCGTGCCGCCGATTTACCCAAAAAAGGGACTCTCATTCGCGTGTTTGACTACCGCAATCTGTTACAGAAATCCTAATTTTTAGGAGCCAATGACCTAGGACTGCTGTAGATCATCTCTTGGTTCTCTAAAAATTGCTTTAACAATCTTATTAAAAATGTTTTTGCTGAAAGAATCTCGCTCTTTTTTTAGACAGGGATGGACAATTGCAGTTTTACTAATTGCCCTGCTTGTTTCGCTGCCGATTTTATCGGTGGCCAGTAGTTTATTAACTAATTCCAGTCAAGTCTGGCAACATCTGCTCGAAACTGTTCTCTGGGATTATCTAGTTAATTCTTTTTGGTTGATGGGTGGGGTGGGCAGCGGCGTTTTAATCATCGGTGTTGGCACAGCTTGGTTAATAACGATGTGTCAATTTCCTGGTCGTCAACAATTTCAATGGTTATTATTACTACCCCTTGCCGCTCCTGCCTATCTCTTGGCCTATACTTATACCAATATGATGGACTATTTTGGTCCGGTGCAGACCTTCTTAAGAAGTGTTTTCGGTTGGAATAGTGTCGAAGATTATTGGTTTCCTAATATCCGTTCTCTTTGGGGGGGGATTCTGATGTTAATACTGGTGCTTTATCCCTACGTTTATCTGTTAGCAAGGGTCGGTTTTTTAGAACAATCTGTCTGCACAGTGGAGGCAAGTCGCTCCTTGGGATGTAATCCTTGGCGCAGTTTTTTTACTGTCGCTTTACCCCTAGCAAGACCGGCAATTATGGCGGGATTAGCCCTAGCTTTAATGGAAACTCTGAACGATTTTGGTACGGTGCAGTATTTCGGCATTAATGCTTTTACCACGGGGATTTATAATACTTGGTTCGGTATGGGCGATCGTATAGCAGCGGGACAGTTATCAACAGTTTTAATGGTATTTATCCTCGTTTTAGTTTTCCTTGAACAATCCTCCCGTCGTCAAGCTCGTTACTATGAAATGACCAATCGTTTCCAGTCACCGACTAAGTACGAGCTAGGATTTGTTCGCAGTTTTTTGGTAATGATCTCCTGTTTTTTACCAGTATTTCTTGGGTTTATTGCCCCTGCTTTCTATCTGGCCTATCTAGCCTTTAATCATGCCCAAGAAACTTTTAATAATGACTTTTTTAGTCTATCGGGAAACAGTTTTTTTCTGGCCAGTTTAAGCGCAATTATTGCGGTATTTTTAGCTTTAATTCTCGCCTACGGGGAAAGACTTAATCCGAATAAAACTCTTAAGCTTTCTGTGCGGATTGCGGCCGCTGGTTATGCTATCCCCGGCATCGTTATCGCAGTGGGGGTTTTAATTCCTCTCGGCAAATTAGATAACTTTTTCAACCAAGGATTAAATATCAATTTAATTCTGAGCGGCACAATTTTCTGTTTGATTTTTGCCTATATTGTCCGGTTTTTAGCCGTAGCTTTTTCCACGTTAGAATCGAGTTTAAGTAAAATAAAACCTAGTTTAGATGATGCTTCCCGCAGCCTTGGCTATGGCACTGGTGCCACTTTAATTAAAGTGCATATTCCTCTTTTGTCGGGGGGATTATTGACGGCGGCTATGTTAGTTTTTGTCGATGTGATGAAGGAATTACCGGCTACTTTGGTGTTAAGGCCTTTTAATTTTGATACCCTAGCGGTGCGCGTTTATCAATACGCCAGTGATGAACGTTTGGTGGAAGCGGCGGCACCGGCCTTGGCCATTGTCCTAGTGGGATTAATTCCGGTAATTTTTTTAAGTTGGCAAATTTCCCGACGGGCGATCGATTAAAGTGGTGGCCGATTCCTAGACAAGTTGGCGATCGGCCAGCAGCTTAGTTCTATAGTTTAGTACAAAATAATGTTACAGTTCTTGACAAGACTACTAGAGAGGGGGGGTGTCAGTGATAGGATTCCCTAAAACCCCTTTTCTTTATTTTTGTAGAGAGAACAAAATCCTATGACAGAACTTTCTGGAAAAGCTCCTAAGTTCGGTGGCAGCACGGGCGGTTTACTCGCCAAAGCTGATCTGGAAGAAAAATACGCCATCACCTGGACAAGCAGCAAAGAACAAGTCTTTGAAATGCCCACCGGTGGCGCCGCTATCATGAACGAAGGCGAAAATCTCCTCTATTTAGCCCGCAAAGAACACGCGCTCGCTCTTGGTACCCAATTCCGGACGAAATTTAAGCCCAAAATCGAAGATTACAAAATCTATCGGATTTACCCCAGTGGTGAAGTGCAGTATCTCCACCCTGCTGATGGTGTCTTCCCCGAAAAAGTTAACGCTGGTCGTGAATTTTTCGGCAAAAAAGACCGCAATATCGGCAAAAACCCCGAACCGGCGACAATTAAGTTCTCTGGTGTCACTCCCTACGAAGCATAAATAATCCCTAAAATCGAGAGTGGGGAGTTAGATTTAGAAGCTATTTGGCCCCAAGATTTGACTTCCGACTCTCGATTTCTCTGATCGCAATCGCAATCAATTGCTAGTTAGGGTTTACTGAAAAAGTTTTTCCTGGGGTTAGGAGTCAGTAGCCGGTCGTCAGGAGATTGCTTTTATTTATTCTCCTAAGTAGCTGGTTATAATTAAATTAAAAATGGATTTTAGCTTCGATCCCCCCTGCCACCCTTGATAAGGGGGGTGTCTGACAACTTTTAACACCTACCTACTTATCTCCCCTGATCCACACTCCTTCATAATTGATAATTCATAATTACTTTTTTTCCCCTACAAGTGTTGTGCTATCCGTTTCCCGAACCATCAAAATATGATCTTCCCCGACTTCGATCGCTTTCGTCAACTGGCTGGCCAAGGTAACTTTATTCCTGTCTATCAAGAATGGATCGCTGACCTAGAAACACCCGTTTCCGCCTGGTATAAAGTTTGTGCCGATCAAGCCTACAATTTTTTATTAGAGTCGGTGGAAGGGGGCGAAACCTTGGGACGCTACAGCTTTTTAGGAGGCGATCCCGTCTGGGTATTGGAAGCGCGGGGAAACACCACCACCCAAACTTTTCGCAATGGTTCTCAAGAGATTTTTTCGGGGGATCCTTTCGAGATTTTAACCCAATGTTTAGCCCCGATTGTGCCGGTTAAATTGCCGCAATTACCCGCCGGAATAGGGGGTTTATTTGGTTTTTGGGGTTATGAATTAATTAATTGGATCGAACCGCGAGTCCCTATTTATCCCGCTACCGATGCCGATCTACCGGATGGTATTTGGATGCAGGTGGATAATCTAATTATTTTCGATCAAGTTAAACGGAAAATCTGGGCGATCGCTTATGCCGATATCCGGGGTAATAATCCCGATTTAGCAGCCGCTTATCAAGCGGCCTGCGATCGAGTGACGCAATTAGTTCTCAAGTTACGATTACCCCTACCAACTAATGCCAAAACCCTGGAATTATTACCGGTTGGTCAGGGGAAAGAATTAGTCTATGAAAGCAATACAACTCAGGAAAAATTCTGTCAAAATGTCCTAAAAGCGAAGGATTATATCAAAGCGGGGGATATTTTTCAGGTGGTTATTTCCCAGCGTTTAAATGCCAATTATCAGGGTCATCCCTTCGATTTATATCGTTCCCTGCGTCTGATTAATCCTTCTCCCTACATGGCTTTTTATAACTTTAAGGATTGGCAAATTATTGGCTCTAGTCCTGAAGTGATGGTTAAGGCAGAACGGGACGAATTAGGTAAAATAAAGGCTACGGTCAGACCAATTGCCGGCACCCGTCGCCGGGGACAAAACTTCAGTGAAGATCAAGCTTTAGCAACGGATTTATTGCAAGACCCCAAAGAAATTGCCGAGCATATTATGTTAGTGGATTTGGGGAGAAATGATCTAGGTCGAGTGTGCGATCGAGGTACGGTCAAAGTGGATGAATTAATGATCATTGAACGTTATTCCCACGTTATGCACATTGTTAGTAATGTGGTGGGGTATTTAGCCACCAATAAAAGTGCTTGGGATTTATTAAAAGCTTGTTTTCCCGCGGGAACCGTCAGTGGGGCCCCGAAAATTCGTGCTATGGAAATTATCCATGAATTGGAACCCTGTCGTCGCGGTCCCTATTCAGGGGTTTATGGTTACTACGATTTCGAGGGACAGTTAAATAGTGCCATCACAATTCGCACTATGATTGTTCGTCCCCAAGGTAATCAAAATTATCTGGTTTCTGTGCAAGCGGGAGCAGGGTTAGTAGCTGATTCTGAGCCGGAGAAAGAGTATGAAGAAACCCTCAACAAAGCCAGGGGTTTATTGGAGGCAATTCGCTGTTTAAGTTAGATTTTTTAGGTTGGGAGCCAGTTAAGGGGATTTGGCGATGATTTCCGAGAAGGAATAGGGTTAACTATACCCTAGCTACTTGGGTTCAATGGTTACTAAAATCGAATAGGAGTCTGGTGGAGTCGTTCTAGTCAACACGAATAAAATTTGGTTATTAGCAAGGGAATCGATGCCTGGAGGTAAACTGCTACTATCAGAGGTATATACATCTACGGTTTGATCTGTAAACTGCTTATTGGCATTAAGCAACCCATTCACATGAACCACAATGCCATCTCCAGCTTTTGCCGGAACAGGTGAATCCAAAGCTCCTTCCGATCCCTCCTTGACTGCCTTGGGCCAATCTTTGTTAGGTTCAGCAATAACACCGCAGGCAGAATTAAGGAAAGGATTAGCACCAAGAGTGAATGTACAAGGTTTTGTTCCTTTAATAACTTTAGCTGTAACAGCTGCTGGCACGGTAAGGACGGGTAGAGTATTATTGTTCTTGGCACTCCCGCTATCACCTGCGACATCAAAAGGTTTGGTTAGGAGGAATAATCCCCAGATAGCTCTGGGGAAAACTCTGGTGCTGACAGAGTAGTTAACTGCCTCATTGGTAGTCATCTTTACCTGAGCGTTGGCATTCAAAATCACTTGATCACCAACTATGCGAACACAGGTATAAAAATCGTCCACATTGCCAAGGGCGGGGATTCGGTTAAAATTCCCAGGACAATTGGGGTTATTAGCAGGCGCTGCTAACATATCGGTGACGGGGGAACTTATCCAAGTCTTAATATCTTCGGGGGTGATGTAGTTGCCATTAGCGTTCAAGTTCGGACCGAAGCGCCACAAGACTCGTGGACCAGTCAAGCTATCTTCAGAGCCTTTGGTATAGTAAACGATCTGATCGGGGAGCGCCTGACCCGGATTGCTGGGGTCGGGAATTTGGAAAGCTAGAACTGCTTGCGCTCCTTTGGGTACTTTCTCACTCGTGATCTGCTTTTCAGAATTAGCGATTCTACTTGCTCGTCTCACTTCATCTGAAACAAACTCTAGAGTACGATTAAGATTATTTTGGATTTCACTATCGGCATTAGCTCGATAATTGCTTCTGAGCAGGTTAATTACGCCATTTCCCGCCACCAAGACGACAATCAGCATCATTAAACCTGCTAGTAAAACTTCTGTAATCGTGAAACCCGCTTGCAGACGACGATGAGCGGATTTTTTCTGTAAACGACCTAAGTGATTGATATACTCCAAATAAAAACGCATAGCTTTAACCCGTCCCAATTTCTCTGTTCTGTACTCCCCTAAATATTTAACATTTATTGCAGTCACAGAGGTTTTATTAAACTACTGGTCAATCAAGCCGAAAGGGGTTTTCGGAAACCACCGAAAATTTACTACTACCTACTACCTTCAAAATTTCCCTAGAAAACTCCCGCTCAAAAATGTCTCGACCTAACTAGCTTCACCACTAACTACAGGATAGCCTAAGAAAATCCCATAGATAGTAATTGAAATATGGCCAGAAAGGTGATTTTGGTTACAGCTATTAATCGCTTTTGGGAGTGAGTGAGTTTTTCGTACATTTGTATTGGTAGAATGGTTGACCCTCAAGGAGATAAGAAAGCCCAAGGACTGGTTACAATCAAGGATAAGTAATTTTTCGATCGATGTCATCTAAATAATCATGCGTCTCTTACACACCATGCTCCGGGTCAATAACTTGCAGGAATCTCTACAATTTTACTGCGATGTGCTAGGAATGAAGTTATTGCGCCAGAAAGACTATCCCAATGGTCAATTTACCCTCGCTTTCGTCGGTTATGGCGATGAGGCCAATCATGCTGTCATCGAACTGACCTATAATTGGGGAGTCGATCGCTACGAAGTCGGTAATGCTTACGGTCATATCGCCCTAGGCGTGGATGATATCTATAGCACCTGTGAGAAAATTAAAGCTCTCGGTGGCAATGTCACCAGGGAACCGGGACCGATGAAACACGGTTCTACGGTGATTGCTTTTGTGGAAGATCCTAATGGCTACAAGATCGAGTTAATTCAACTGGGAACCCAGGGTGCTGCCGTGGCCACGGCTTAAATTTATTGTCGTCAAAAACTTAAGTAGCTGGTTATAATTAAGTTAAAAATGGATTTTAGGTTCGATCCCCCCTGCCCCCCTTGATAAGGGGGGTGCCGATGCCCCCTTAGTCCCCCCTTAATAAGG
>NZ_JADEXI010000184.1:0-7898 GCF_015207185.1 Microcystis sp. LEGE 08355
TCCCCCCCCTTGCCCCCCCGACATCGGGGGGGTCTTGCCTTTTGCCTCTTGCCTCGTCTCAACAAGCAATTTAAATTACGAACAGCTTATTAGGGATCAGTAAAAAAGTAAACAGTGAAAAGACATTAGGAAACTTCTATTTAATACCGTTCACTAAAAACTCAAATCTGACGACTGATCACTGATCACTGATTCAAGACTGACTGCCGTTGATCAAAGTAATTACCGTCACTTCGGGGGGACAAAAAAGACGACCGGGAAAATAGGTTCCTAAGCCTCGATTCACATATAATTGATTTTCCCCGACTCGATGAAATCCCTCGGACCATTGCCAGTATCGGACTACTCTGCTAAACTGCCGGTGAAGGGGAACCCATTGACCATAGGGTTCTGGCAGCGATCGCCTAAGTTTCCCTAAAACTATCGGTAGGGAACCCATACCCGGGATAGTCACTTGACCTCCGTGGGTATGACCGGATAACTGCAAATCCACGCGCCAATCCTTTAAAACCATGGCCGTATCTGGATTATGGGAAAGGACGAGTCTGGGTATATCGGGGGAAATTTGCTCGAGGATTTGCGGGAAAAATTCCCCAGACCAATAATCGGCCAATCCGACAATGGGAAAATTTTCGCCGTAGGGTGTGGCGATTTCATTCCAGAGTACCCGAATTCCCACGCTAGTTAGGGCTGATCTGACCGTTTCCCTTGCGTTGGGAAGATAACTGTCATGATTTCCTAAACAAGCATAAATACCCCCTTGACTTTCGAGAGCTTTTATGCTATCTACCAGGGTAAAAATTGGCTGGGGACTATCGGTAATAAAATCCCCCGTCAGGAAGATCAGAGCGGGTTTTTCCTGATTAGTAATGGCGATCGCTTCTTGCAGGACAGCTACAGGCAAATGCTGTGCATCGCAGTGCAGATCTGACCACTGCACCAACTTGATCCCTTGCAGATGTGCCGGTAGGCCAGCAATTGCGATCGTTAATCTTTCTACCTGTAAGGATTCTAACCAAAAGGGTCGCATCGGTGAGCCGTTGTCGGTGAGTATGTCAACAGTCTATCAATTCCCGATGGGGTTGTTGGGGGATGCTTCCGCAAACATCCCTCTTTTGACCATTAGCCTTGAAATTTATCGATAATTCTCTCCATAGCGGCCTCGACATTGGCACGACTATTAAAAGCCGACAGCCGGAAATAACCCTCTCCGGCGGCCCCAAAGCCAGATCCGGGGGTCCCCACCACATTACAGGTATGTAGCAGTTTATCGAAGAAATCCCAACTTGATAGACCCTGGGGCGTTTTTACCCAAACGTAGGGCGCATTTACGCCGCCATGGACTTCTAAACCGGCAGCGGTTAATTTTTCTCGGATAATTGTTGCATTTTGTAAATAAAACTTGACAAGTTCTTCTACTTGTGCTTGTCCTTCTGGGGAATAAACCGCCTCGGCCCCCCGTTGGACAATGTAGGAAACGCCGTTAAATTTGGTCGATTGCCGACGATTCCACAGTTTCCAGAGTTGCACATCGCTGCCGTCGGCCGCTTTGGCCATCAGACTTTGGGGAACCACGGTTAAAGCGCAACGGGTCCCGGTAAAACCGGCATTTTTAGAAAAAGAGCGAAATTCGATCGCACATTGCCGCGCCCCCTCGATTTCGTAGATGGAGTGGGGTAAACTGGCATCGGTGACAAAGGCCTCGTAGGCCGCATCAAAAAAGATAATCGATCCGTTGGCCCTAGCATAATTAACCCAAGCTGTCAAGTGTTCTTTGGTAGCGGTGGCCCCGGTGGGATTATTGGGAAAACAGAGATAGATTAAATCGACTTTTTCCGCCGGAATCTGGGCAGTAAAGTTATTTTCGGCGGTAATTGGCAGATAAATTAAGCCCTCGTATTCGCCGCGGTCGTTGACCTCTCCCGTGTGTCCGGCCATAACGTTAGTATCAACGTAAACGGGATATACTGGGTCAGTAACAGCGATCAAGTTATTATCCCCAAAAATATCGAGAATATTGCCCGTATCGCACTTAGAACCGTCGGAAATAAAGATTTCATCGGCACTTATCTCACAACCGCGAGCCTGAAAATCATGGACGGCGATTTTTTCCCTTAACCAAGCATAACCCTGTTCGGGCCCGTAACCCTTAAAGCTAGAGCGATCGCCCATTTCCTCCACCGCTTTGATCATTGCCTCACGACAAGCTAGGGGCAAAGGTTCGGTGACATCCCCAATCCCCAGACGGATAATATTAGCATCGGGATTAGCTGCCGCAAAAGCTTGGACTCGTCGGGCAATTTCTGGGAAAAGATAACCCGCTTTTAGTTTTAAGTAATTACTGTTAATGGTTGCCATAATTATTATTCTCGTTTCAGTCGCAACCTTTAATTCTATAATAGTCAGTCATCGGCCGTCAGTTTTGATCGCCCTCCTTCAGGGACTAGGATTGGGTGTGGCCTGTTGTCTTTCGATATACAATCAGAGAAAAACCTCTTAATAACTGACATTAGTATGGGTGAATCAAAACGTCGTCAATCGGCCCTGGGTGATAAGTATGGACAGGAGGAAAATATCCTGCCTTGGCTACCGATTACCAAAAGTCAAGCGGCCCAAGCTTACAAGTTAACCACTAGGGGTGCCTGGATTGGTATAGGAGTTTTAGCCGGGGTTTGGGTGGTTATTCGCTTTGTCGGGCCGGCCTTCGGTTGGTGGAATGTCCAATGACCGGTTAAGGCTGCATCAGTTATCAGTTATCAGTTATCAGTTATCAGTTCACTGTTTACTGATAACTGCTCACAGCAAAAAACTCCCCACCAGAAAATTAATTTTATTGGTTTGCCAAGATCTGGTCATCGATCGCCAAGTCTATTTCTTGTTGATCGCGACCGGAAGCGAGATAATCATTCTGGAAGGAGTCTGTTAAACCACTGACGAGATCATATTCAGGCTGCCAGTTTAACTCCCGGGTAGCTTTATTAATATCAGCGTAGAAATGTTGAACCCGCAGGGGGAAAGGTTTCTTTTTGCCGAAGTCAAATTTTTTGGGGTTATAGTTAACAATCTCGATTTCCTCGGCATTTTTCCCCATGGCTGCCGCGCAAGCTTTTGCTAAACCGTTAAAAGTTACATAGCGATCGCCTGAAATATTATACACTTGACCGATAGCCTGAGAATTACCCAATACTGCGGCCATGGCCTTAGCTAGATCGGCAACGTGACCAAATTGGGTAAAATGTTCCCCATGACTGGGTATAGGAATAGGACGATTACGAACCAAACGGTCAAAAAACCAAGCTTCTAGGTCATTATAGTTGCGCGGTCCGTAGATATAGACTGGACGGATGGAAGTCCAGGGTAATCCCATCTCGCTTAAATAGTTTTCTGTCTCGTGTTTTCCCTTGTGGCGACTTTTGGTATCTAGTTTATCCCCTTCTTTATGGGGCATTTGGTCGGATTTTAGATAAACCCCCGCCGAGCTAACATAGACAAAATGCCGGATTCTGTCCCTAAAAATTTGGACGAGGGGCTGAGTATCACTTAATTCTCTGCCATTATTATCGAAAATTGCCTCAAAGCTTTCATTTTTAAGCTTTTCTTTAAGTTGTGAGGCATCAGTGCGATCACCATGAATCTGTCGTACTCCGGCAACCGGAGCGGGTTTATTGCCACGATTGAATAATACTACTTCATGACCCTGTTCTACTAACACTTTAGTCAAAGAAACACCGATAAATCGGGTTCCACCCATAATTAAAATTTTCATCAGTCGCCATTGTCAATATCAAGGTTATATTATCCCTCGATCGGTGCAGTTTAAAAACTGTGCTTTTTAGGTTTGTGTCATCAATCCAGTCTTTTGGGGGGTTCTACCCCCCAAACCCCTAGGGTTGATTCATAGTAGGGTTGATTCATAGTAGGGTTGATTCATAGTAGGGTTGATTCATAGTAGGGTTGATTCATGAATCAACCCTACCTAATGGGGCTCTTCGGTTTGTGTTATGCAATGGACGGGGGTTATAAGGGATGGAACCCTTATATAGAAAGACATTGCTTCGATTTTTGCCAATTGTTTTCAATCTAGAGCGAACTAATCAATTAAGTCTCTTGCCAGATAAGGATTTAGTCGATTTATGCCCCCCTATCGAACCATACCAAGTAACGAAGAACCCCTAAATGGGGGTATCTGACAGTTTTTAACACCTATCCACTTATTATGAATGATGAAACATCTTCAATTATCGACCAAAATGAGAGAGAATACGAAGGTTTAATCGTATCTCTAGAGGCAAATCAAGAGAGATTAAATATATTGATTTGTGTGTGTGATCAGGAAAAATTGCGAGAAGAAATCATCGATCGCTATAGCAAAGAATTAGAACCAGTAATCCCTTGTTATCGGATTGATTTAGATCAAAAAGAACCGAGTTTAAGAGCAGCAATTGCTAGTTTAGTCTCCAGAAAACCAGAGTTACTACAAAGCAAAAACGCTGTGATCACAACCACAGGAGTGGAAAAACTACACTCGATCAAATGGCAACGGGAAAAATCGGAACTAGATAAATTTTTTGGTTATCTGCAATGGACAAGGGAAGGATTGCGAGAATTTCCCTATTCCATTGTTCTTTGGGTAACAAGCACAGTGGAAGTAAATTTACGCAAAAAGTCCCCCGATTTTTGGAGTTGGAGAAAAGGAGTTTTTCGCTTTATTTCTCCTCCAAGTAACTTTTTACCTTGTCAGGAATTTTTACCAATTTTACAATCTTTTGACGAAATTACTATAGATAAAGATATTCCTTCAATCTCTAAGGAAGACTTGTTAGAACTAATCGAGCAAATCGAGGTAAATAAATGCAAAAAAGAGCCAAGACTAGCGAGTTTATATGCCAGTTTAGCTAAGATTTATAACCATCGTTTATTAAATCTGCCATTGGTAGATTATCGTCAGGAACTTCTGCTTGCGATCGAGTATTATCAAAAAGCGATCGATTTACAAAAAGAGTTAAATCTAGAACTTGATTTAGTTGCGAGTCTCGACTCATTAGCCAGTATTTACTATTCCCTAGGAGAATACCAAAAAGCGAGCGAGTTTTATCAACAGTCTTTAGCAATCACACGGAAAATCGATGATCGAGGGGGTGAAGCGTCTTCCTACAATAATTTAGGCAGTGTTTACTATTCCCTAGGAGAATACCAAAAAGCGAGCGAGTTTCATCAACAATCCTTAGCAATCAAACGGGAAATCTCTGATATAACAGGAGAAGCTTATTCCTATCTAGGTTTGGGGAATGTTTACGGTTCCCTAGGAGAATACCAAAAAGCGAGCGAGTTTTATCAAAAGTCCTTAGAAATCTTTCAGGAAATGGAGTATATCATAGGAGAACCAAAGACTCTGTTTAATCTGGGACTTACCTACTATAAACTCGATCGTATATCGGAAGCGAAAGAAGCATATCTTCAAGCGCGGAAATTATTTCAAGCATTGGGGTTAGCAGGATATGTTCAATATTGTGATCAGGCAATTCGGCAATTATAATTACCCAGTCGCAATCGAGTAAAAATTTGTTGCTTACCCCTTGACTTTTGCTTGTTTTAATGATAGGAATTACTGGACTTGATTGCTTATCTCACCCGATTTTAAGCCAAAAATCCTTAAAAACCGCTATAACGTTCCTCTAACCAGGGATCACCTCGTCGATGGTAGCCATTACGTTCCCAGAAACCCGATTGCTCTCGATCGAGAAATTCTAAGCCATTAATCCATTTAGAACTTTTCCAAGCGTAGAGATGGGGAACAACTAAGCGCAGCGGACCCCCGTGGTCGGGGGGTAAAGGTTGACCAAACAGTTGAAAAGCGAAAAAATTATCCTCGTGCAGGAACTCCTCTAGGGTCAGGTTAGTGGTATAACCGCCATAACAGTGTTGCATGACGTGGGTAGCTTCCGGCAGCAGGTCAATTAAGGTCATAAAATCCGATACCTTAACTCCCGTCCAAGTCACATCTAATTTTGACCAACGGGTGACACAGTGAAAATCCTTGGTAAACTCCGACTGCGGTAGGGCCATAAAATCCGACCAGTTAAAAATTTTAGTCGTGGCCACCTTTCCCCAAACCTTGAATAACCATTCCTCGGTCTTGATTTGGGGAGTATCCCCGTAGGTAAGCACAGGAAAACCACTAGCGAGATATTGGCCCGGAGGAACTCGGTCTTGATCGGGAGATTCTGGTTTTTTAAAGAATTTGCCTAACATTAGTTGAGACTCGCAACGAAAATTTTCAACAAATCTTAAAATATTAGGGAGCGAAAAGGTTTTCTATACCTCACTCCCCACCATCAAGTTATTCTTCGTCTTCCCCTTCTTCTTCCTCTTTAGTGGGATAGACAAAGCTGTTAGAACGACCAGAAAGAACAGATTTACCCAAAGATAAGGCTTTTTGCGCTTCCCGAGCTGCTTGCTTTCTCCAGTGCGCTCTCCGTTGGTCGCGCTTGGCATTTGAGGTTTTCTTCTTGGGACAAGCCATAGTATTTTAACGATAGTTATAGACTCACAACCTTTCTATTCTACTCCCTATTTCCCTAATCGGCTCGCTCACTTGTCTGATTCCCTTGCTCACTACTGCCCAAAATATTGATAAAACTTAATAATTATCATTGGCTTACCTATTTATGTTTAAAATCCTATATAGCTATGTAGTCAAGTAATTTCCATCATGGTCACTACCGTCGAACCCCCCTCCCAGAAAAAAGCTGTTCTACGCGAAACTATCCTCACTCCTCGTTTTTACACCACTGATTTTGAGGCTGCCGCCAATTTTGACCTTTCTCTGCAAGAAACCGAAATCAAAGCGATGTTAGAGGAGATGCGGACAGATTACAACCGGCATCACTTTGAACGTCAGCAAGGATTTGAGAACTATCAAGATAATCTCGATGAAAAAACCAGAAATGCCTTTATAGATTACCTAGAACGCTCCTGTATCTCCGAATTTTCTGGCTTTTTGTTATTTAAGGAACTGTCACGACAACTAAAAAGCCGTAATCCCTTGTTAGGGGAGATATTTCATCTTATGGCTAGAGATGAGGCGCGCCATGCAGGATTTCTCAATAAAGCCATGGCTGACTTTAATATTTCCCTCGATTTAGCCAAAATTACCAAAACCCGTACCTACACCTTTTTCCCCCTTGAATGGGTTCTCTATACAGTCTATCTCTCCGAAAAAATCGGTTATTGGCGTTATATTCTCATTTATCGTCATTTAGAAGAACATCCCCAGTATAAATTTAATCCTCTCTTTAATTACTTCGAGAGTTGGTGTCAGGACGAAAATCGCCACGGAGATATCTTTAAAACCTTGCTGCGCGCTAAACCGCAATTGTGGAATAATTGGCGATCGAGATTATGGAGTCGTTTTTTCCTGCTTTCCGTCTTTGCTACCCATAGTTTAACTGTACGGGAACGCTCAGACTTTTATGATGCTTTAGGAATGGATGCGATCGCTTTTGACCAAGAAGTAATTCGTCAGACTAATAATACCTCCGCTCGCGCTTTTCCCACCATTTTAAATGTGGACCATCCCCAATTTTTCCCCCGTTTAAACCGTTGTGCCGAACGTAATTTACAATTAAAAGCGATCGATGAAAGCATCGCTCCCCAATGGCTAAAAACATTGCGTAAGTTACCCTTACAGTTAGGTATGGTCGGGGATCTCCTGCGATTGTATCTGATTAAACCCATAGATGCAGAAGCCACCAGAGAAATGGTACTTTAATCAGTTATCAGTTATCAGTTATCAGTTATCAGTTATCGGGAGACTCCGAGACTCCGAGACTCCGAGACTCCGAGACAGGAGATAGGAGATTAGTTTTATTTATTCTCCCCACACCCCACACCCCACA
>NZ_JADEXI010000185.1:0-7872 GCF_015207185.1 Microcystis sp. LEGE 08355
ATCTAGTAAAGTCGGGGAAAGTTTTCTCAACTGGGGAAATTTCTGAACAACTAGGCAAAAAATTCAGGATATAGTTATGGCGATCGTTCTAGTAACCGGTTCTGCTGGTTTAATTGGTTCCGAATCAGTCAGGTTTTTTTGTGATCGGGGTTATACCGTCGTTGGAATTGATAATAATATGCGTCAGGTATTTTTTGGCGAAGACGCTTCAACGGAGTGGAATCGAGCCAAATTATCGCAAGATTACGGGGATAAATACATTCACCACGCTGTAGATATTCGGGATCATGAAGCTATTGCAGATATATTTAAAACCTATAGTCATGATATATCCTTAATTATCCACACGGCGGCGCAACCTTCCCACGATTGGGCAGCTAAGGATCCCTATATGGATTTTAGTGTCAATGCTAACGGAACTTTAGTTTTATTAGAAAATACTCGTCAACACTGTCCCCAAGCAGTATTTATTTTCTGTTCCACTAATAAAGTTTACGGGGACAGACCGAATGAATTGCCTTTAATAGAAAAAGAATTACGTTGGGAAATCTCGGAAAATCATCCTTATTTTGCTCATGGTATTGACGAGTTGATGAGTATTGATGCTTGTAAACATTCTTTGTTCGGTGCCTCGAAAGTGGCAGCGGATGTATTAGTACAGGAATACGGGCGTTATTTTGAGATGAAAACTGCCTCTTTTCGCGGTGGTTGTTTAACCGGGCCTAGTCATTCGGGAACCCAATTACACGGGTTTTTATCCTACTTAATGAAATGTACGATGATTGGCAAAGAATACAGTATTTATGGGTATAAGGGTAAGCAGGTACGGGATAACATTCATAGTTACGATCTTGTCAATGCTTTCTATCATTTTTATCAGGCCCCGCGAGTGGCAGAAGTTTATAATATCGGTGGTAGTCGCTTTAGTAATTGTTCCATGTTAGAAGCCATTCAGGAATGCGAAGCGATTGCGGAGAAAAAGTTAAACTGGCAGTATGTGGAGACTAATCGTATTGGTGATCATATCTGGTGGATTTCTGATGTGAGTAAGTTTAAAAATCATTATCCTGATTGGCAGTTAACCTACACAGTAACGGATATTCTCAAAGAGATTTTTAGTCAAAACGTTAGCCGTTGGACTTAGGGTAAATCAAGAATTATTCTGGTCAACTTTTATTGGCCAGTTTTCCCTCGTTACCAAAGTTATTTTTAGCCAAATATACTGCTAGTAATTGAGGGACTCTGTTAATTAGTTAACCAGAGAACATTAGTGATGTTATTAGTAGCAATGTTGACCTAAAAAAACTAAACCAGAGCATATTTAAGAGACTATTATGTTAACTAAAATCTACAACAATAAAATTTTCCGATTTCTCATTGCTGGGGGAGTGGCATTTCTAATCAACTTATTCTTAATTTATTGGTTCATTGACGACTTGGGATTCAATACCCCAATTCTGGAAAATGTTGCTAATGTTATTTCGATAGAAATATCTTTAATTGCTAGTTTCTTTATCTATAGAATCTGGGTGTGGACTGGGGGAGATTGGACAATTAGAGATGTGATTTTGATACAACTTCCTCTCTATCATCTCTCGGCAGGTTTAGCCGTTTTACTGCGAGTTTTTTTGATATTTCCCTTCTTAAACTGGTTAGGAGTTAGCCACGGAGTTAACACAATGATTGGGGTTTTACTGGGAGCTAGTATTAACTATGTCGCCAGTGATAGCCTAATTTTTAAACCTAAGAATAAGACTAATGAGACAGAAATGTACTATCCCGAAGGATTAGCACCAGCTTTCGAGATGGACGGTTACTCTCACCCACGTCAATCAAGGGATAACTATGCAGTAAAAACCTTATCAATAGTTATTCCTGCTTACAACGAAGAAGATTGCATCGAAAGCACCACCCACTTAATATCTGAACGTTTAGAAGAGGATAAAATTGATTATGAAATCCTAGTGGTTAATGACAATAGCAAAGATAACACCGAAGCAGTTCTGCAAAAAATCAACCAAGAAAATCCCCGTATTCGCTACATCAATAACTATTATCCTAACGGGTTTGGTTTTGCGGTGCGCTGTGGATTAGAAAATTTTAGCGGCGATGCGGTGGCAGTAGTAATGGCCGATAATTCCGACTCTCCCGATAATATAGTGGACTATTATTATCAACTCCAAGAAGGCTACGATTGCGTTTTTGGTTCCCGTTTTATCAAAGGAGGAAAAGTTATTGATTATCCCCTGCACAAGTTATTCATTAATCGTTTGGCTAATCTATTTATTCAGGTTTTATTTGGGCTAAAATTTAATGATACCACTAACGCCTTTAAAATCTATCGTAAGGAGGTTATCGAAGGAATCTCACCTCTACTATCTCACCATTTTAACTTAACAGTAGAGATGCCCTTAAAAGCGATCGTGCGAGGATATTCCTACACGACAATTCCCATCACTTGGCGCAATCGTACCACGGGGGTTTCCAAGTTAAAACTCAAGGAAATGGGTAGTCGTTATTTATTTATAGTTCTCTCTATATGGTTAGAAAAACACTTTTCTCGAGGCGACTATAAGCGTAAACCTGTCCAAAAAATTAGACAAAAGTAACCAAGTAAATTTAGAGGTTAAAACCATGTTAGACGAGCAAGTAACCCGACAAATGGAATACTTAAAGAGACTTTACGAAAGTCGCTTTAATCCTCAAGAAAGAAAAGCAAAATTAGCTCTTTGGAAAGTTTTAGTTAATAATTTTTTACAAAATCATGTTACTGTCAATGATACAGTTTTAGATATTGGTGGAGGTTACTGCGAATTTATTAACCAAATTCGGTCTAAAAATAAATACTTAATCGATCTTAATCCTGATGCAAAAGTTTTTGCTAATCCTGATGTAACGGTCTTGAATCTCAATATTCTCAGTATAAATGAGCAGCAAAAACTTGATATCAGATTTGATAAAATTTTTATCTCCAACTTTTTCGAGCATTTAAATAGTGCGGAGGAATTAATCGAAGTTTTGGGATTTTGTTATGACATTTTAACTCCGGGCGGATCACTTCTAGTGATTCAACCTAATTTTAAGTATTCTTATAAAGAATACTATGATTTTATCGATCATAAACTACCTATAACTCACCTTTCTTTAAAGGAGTTATTGGAAACAATTGGTTTTAGAATCGATACTTTAATTCCTCGTTTTCTACCATTTTCTACGAAAGGAAGACCCGCTTCACCCACCTTACTCAAAATTTATTTAAAATTTCCTATTTTCTGGAATTTCTTGGGTGGGCAGCTATTTGTCAAAGCCACCAAACCCAGATAATTACTGACAATACAGTGATTCAAAGTAACCTATAAATACTAATCAAGATTGTACAATTATGACTAGGCAAGTGTTAATTACTGGTGGTGCGGGTTTTGTGGGCAGTTCTTTAGGTTTAGGATTAGCCCAACTCTATCCCGACTGGAAAATTATCGCCTTAGATAACTTAAAACGTCGCGGTTCCGAGTTGAATATTCCCCGTCTTAAACAGGCGGGAATTGAATTTGTTCATGGAGATGTCAGAAATGCGGAAGACTTAGAAGCATCCGCTTTGCCAGTGGATTTAATCCTAGAATGTTCGGCAGAACCTTCCGTTTTAGCTGGTTATACTTCCCCTGGCTACGTTTTACAAACCAACTTAATTGGAACGATTAACTGTTTAGAATTAGCTAGACAAACCCAAGCAGATTTTATTTTTCTCTCCACCAGCAGAGTTTATCCCATCGCCTATCTTAATCAATTAAACTATACAGAAACAGATACTCGTTTTCAGTTATCTGAACAGCAAAATTTACCTGGTGTTTCTGCTTTTGGTATCAGTGAACAATTTCCCTTAGATTTGCCCCGTTCTCTCTACGGTTCCACTAAGTTAGCATCAGAATTGATTATTAATGAATATGGGGATGCCTACGGATTAAGAACTTTAATTAATCGCTGTGGAGTTTTAACCGGTCCTTGGCAAATGGGAAAAGTTGATCAGGGAGTTTTTGCCCTTTGGGTGGCTAATCATTACTTTCAGAAGTCCTTAAAATATATCGGTTATGGGGGTACAGGGAAACAGGTTAGAGATTTTCTTCATGTAGCTGATTTACTCGATTTAATCGATATTCAGATGGCTAATTTAGAACAATTCAAAGGGCAGACTTTTAATGTGGGGGGGGGGCAAGATTTTTCCTTGTCCCTTTATGAAACTACAAAACTATGTCAAGAAATCACGGGCAATAGTATAATGATTGAGGCAGTTCCCGAAAATCGCACCGGAGATATGCCAATTTTTATCACTGATTCTCGCAAAATCAGTTCTATAACTGCATGGCAACCCCAGCGAGACGGTAGAAAATTAATCCAAGATATTTTTGATTGGATTCACACCTATGAAAAGGACTTAAAAGGTATTTTTTAACTGAACAATTATGCAGAAAAAATCTCTCAAATCACCTGTAGTCGTCAAGGGAATACTAATTATTATTACTGCCTACTTTTTTCTGGCAAATTTGCCTATTATTGATTGGCTAGAAATTGGTTTAGATGCTTCTTGGGCTTTTGCCATTAGTGATGCTGCCCATAAACAGTTAATTTTTGGCAAGGATATCATATTCACCTATGGACCCCTAGGCTATCTGGTTCATGGCACATCTTTAAATCACAACTTTTCCCAAATTATCTATTTTCGCTGGTTGATACACCTTTGTCTATTAGCGGTGGTTATTCTCAGATTTTTATTTATTAAAAGCTATAGCAATCAGATAGTTTTTGTGCTGTCAATTATTTTTGCTAACCTAGTAGGAAATCCCTACAACAGTATCGGCTTTACTGTTGATTATCAGATAACATTTATCCTCCTGATACTCATGTCTTTTGATAACTTTTTTCAAAAGTACATCAATTATTTAGCTATAGCTATTGGCATGATCACTGGGTTCTCTATACTCACTAAACTAACTCTAGGAATTTATCTAGCAGGAAGCCTGTTTATCTACATATTTGTTAATATTTTTCGGGGATATTTTCAAAAGTCACCATCGATAGTTATAAAAAATGTTCTCGCTGGTATCAACTTAACTTTAACCATTCCTTCCATTGCCTTTATTTTTCTCTATCCAGCCTCTTATAACCCAGCCTTTATCCACATTATAGTTAATCTTTGCATTGCTGGAGGAGTGGCTTTAACTCTCTGGTTTATCGTCAGATCTGCCCGCCTATCGGCACCGCCCTTATTAAGGGAGGCAAGGGGGATCAAAGGCAGAATCTATATTCTATTTAATCAGAACTACTTACTTAACTTGTTACCTCTGTTAGTATTTTATGGGCTTTATGGGTTACTTCTCCTCCAAACAATTAATCTAGATAATTTTCCCTCTCTCATCGAATATTTGAGCAATTCTTGGGCATTTTCTTCGGGTTATTCCAGTGGGATGAGTATTGTAGGAAATTACCCGCGTTTACTAATTGCCTTGCTCTGCTTTGCCTTAAGTTTGCTTTTAATGTCTCTGGCAATTATAGATCAAAAAATTAGTCTAGCTATTGCCTATATTTTTCCTATATTTTTATCATTTAAGCATGGATTTGTTAGGCAAGATGCTCACGTTGTTGTTTTTACACTTGTGGTTATTCTCTTAGCTTCTCTCTATACAACAATTATTAAAAAATCTCGGTTTAAGAAAATTGCTTATTGTGCTTGGGGAATAATTTTTTTGGGATGTATTATTATCACCTCTAGTCCTAATTGGACTATATTGGAAAATGCTCGCAAGTGGAGTAATTTCAGTCCCGATAGGGTGGCTAATAATATTGGGGTTGTCATTTCCTCTATGCTTAATCCCACAGAATTAAAAATGCGAGGTGAAAGGAGTACAACTCAAAATTTACAAGTCATTGCTGCCGCTACCAAAATACCCGATTCTGTGCTGGAAAAAGTGCAAGGCAAAACTATTGATATAATTCCCTGGGAATTTTCACTTATTCCAGGCAATCAGCTTAATTGGAAACCGCGGCCGATTATTCAATCCTATTCTGCTTATACAGAAAAACTGGATGAACTAAATTATCAAAGCTTATCTCAATCTCCCAGAGATTATCTGATTTATCACTTTCAAGCTATTGATGGCAGACATCCTTTTTTTGATGAACCGAAAGCCTTTTCCTATGTGGTTTGTAATTATCAACTTGACTCGGTAAATTCGCCCTTCCAAGTCCCCGCAATCAAAACCAACTTTTATCTTCTAGAAAGACAAAAAGTCAGTCGTTGCAGTCCAACTTCTCTAGGAGAGACTACTAATATTACTTGGGATCAAGTCCATGAATTACCTACTCGTAATAGTGGGATTACTCGTGTTCAAGTTAAATTTGAATATTCTTGGTTGGGTAAAATAGTCAAACAACTCTTTAGAATCCCTCCCGTGATAATTAACGTTAATTATCTCGATGGAACTCAAGCCAATTTTCGCTTTGTTCAAGATAATTCAGCTAATGGAGTTATCCTTAGTCACTTACCGAGAAATGATCAGGAATTAATGGCATTTTTTCAAGGAAAATTACCACCACAAGTCAAATCTTTTAGCTTTTCTGTCAGTAATCCTCTGCTATTCTCCCCAGAAATAAAAGTAACGCCTTTTTGGGAAGTTGAGACTGGTTCATAATCTTTCTTGAACCTTGAAAAGCGGTTAATATCTCTGGCAAATGGAGAATAGGGAACTCGAATCCCTGACCTCTGCGGTGCGATCGCAGCGCTCTACCAACTGAGCTAATTCCCCAGATATAGACCATAATAGCATTTTTGAGCAGAAAATCCTAGGAACTGGCAAGGGATCGAGGGGCAAAAAATCAGGCGGCTTGCCTCTGGAAAACTTTAAAATGGAAAAAGTAATCTTGAGGATGATAACCAATGGCGATACTACGCTTAGAGAATGGGACAACCTATACCCAGTTAGCCGATATTAGTCTGGAATTGGCCAAATTAAATGTTACTTTGAACTATTGGCCGATCGAAAACGAGGCCACCCATCAGCTACTTAAACAAGCTTCTCTGACTGACGAAGAAAAAGAAATAGTTTTAACCAGCTTAGACGGTTATTTTGAGCAACTAAAGCAAGAAGCGGGTTATCAAGCTAGAGATTTAATCGTTTTACACCCTGAAATTCCCAATCTCGACACTTTACTGGCCAAATTCGAGCGCTGTCACACCCACGCTGACGATGAGGTGCGTTATATCATTGATGGGGAGGGGGTTTTTGGCTTTGTCTTTCCCGATGGTTCTCAGGGGGAATTAACTATTCAACCTCAAGAATATATCAATGTTCCTGCCCATAGCGAACACTGGTTTCACCTCACTGCCAGTAAACGAGTTAAAGCAGTGCGTTACTTCACCACTACCGCCGGATGGGTTCCCGAATACACGGAAACCGTTATTCGTTTTCCTAGTTTAACAGCCGTGTAGCTCTTGGTTTTAGGCGAGTGCTTTCCCAATAAGACAGATAAGTTTTGCGGGGATGGCAACGCCGGCAGCCACAATCTGTTAAGCGGCAAATTTGTCCTGTGGAAAATCTCCCGTCTAGTGCCTAGCTTGACGGGAGATTGTCTCAATTCGGGGGATTGGCGTGATAGATTTAGTCTAAGCCGAATTGATTGCCCCGTTTGTACTGTAAATAGGCGGCAACGAACAAACCCGCTAGGGTAATGGGAATTAAGCCTAGGACAATCCCTAGCACTAAAGGTTCAATCACGTCTGTACTCCTTGGATTAGCAATTTTTCACCCGTATTTTATCCTAGCAGGGGTCGCCCGCGAAAGATAGGGCGATCGCACATACTTCTTAAGTGGAGTGTTGGGG
>NZ_JADEXI010000186.1:0-7847 GCF_015207185.1 Microcystis sp. LEGE 08355
GGTCTAAAGACAATCTTTCTAGGGTATCAGCCTTAAATAAAACTAACATAGAAGCCCATAAAAAAGCCTGTCCCGATTGGGGTAAATTAGCTTGGGCCATGGCTAAATCTAGATCATTTAATAACCCCAATTCTGCCAAAAAGCGATCGATCACATCGATAACCTGCACATCCCAGGGGTCAATTTCTCCCTGTTCCGCCATTTCTAAAAGAGAGGCGATCGCGTCACTGGCCGAGGTGATAGTCATGATTGTAGAATCTTGTAGGATCTCAAAGGATAGAATTTAGCAAGCAAAACCATGGACATATCGATCGCTGACCTGCGCTTGGACTACAATCTTGAAGAATTGCTAGAGTCCGAAACATCTGCCGATCCTTTCATTGTATTTAAACAATGGCTAGAACGGGCGGTATCTTCGGGAACATTGGAACCCAACGCTATGACTTTAGCCACTATTTCCCCGGAGGGTAAACCCCGGGCCCGCATGGTACTGTTAAAAGACTTCGATCCTCGCGGTTTTGTTCTCTTTACCAACTACCACAGCGCCAAGGGACAGGAATTAATCGCTAATCCCAATGCAGCCCTAGTGTTTTGGTGGGGAGAATTGCAACGGCAAATTAGGATTGAGGGAACTATAGAAAAAATCAGCGAGGAGGAATCGGATAATTACTTTTTTGTCCGTCCCTGGGAATCTCGTTTAGGGGCCTGGGCCTCCAATCAAAGTGAAGTGATTTCGGGGCGAGATATACTCGAAAAACGCCTAGCAGAACTAAAAGAAGAATATGCGGGTCGTGAAGTTCCCCGTCCTCCTCATTGGGGCGGATTTCGCCTAATTCCTAGTTTAATCGAGTTCTGGCAAGGTCGCCCCAGTCGTCTCCACGATCGTCTCTGTTATTATCGTCAAGAAGATGGCAGTTGGCAAAGGCAACGTTTAGCCCCTTAGTTTGATCTTGACACCTTGTATTGGCAAAATAGCTCGATGCTAATTCAATTTGTCATTTTAGTCTTGAGATAATATTAGGTCGATGTCTTTTCCCAACCCGCGCTTACCTTAGCGATCGGGTTGGGCTATTATGTCATTTGGGAAAGGCAATCCGTCCGCCCTAAAGTTTCAGAAAAACGATAGAATTGAAAGGGTTTTGGTTTGCATCTTTCAAAAATAACTAGAGAATTATGGACATCAATAAAGTTGGACTTCGAGAAACCTTAGAAGCATTGCGGGTTGAACTGAGTAAATCTATTTTAGCCTCTGAGGGTGAGCAGATTCGCTTTGAAGTGGGTGAAATTGAATTAGAGGTTCAATTTGTGGTTGAGCAGTCGAAAGAAGGCAAAGGTGGGCTGAAATTTTGGGTAGTAGAAATGGGCGGGGGTGGCACCAATAAAGATACGATAACCCATAAAATTAAAATTCCCCTTAAACCCATTTGGAAAGATGGAAAACCTGTATTGACAGGAAGTGATGATATTCCCGATTAGAATTTTATACCCCTAGGGACGCAATGCTTGCCCCCAAAGCAGTTAATTTGTAGGATGGGTTAGCGAAGCGTAACCCATCACCATCCCAGAAGAATAGGTTACATCAATCCGATAAGTTATGCCCCAATTCCAACCCGATCGCGCTTTAGAAATTGTTGCCCCTAAGTATGGCACTGCCTATCGAATTGGGGGACGTTTACTCTTGACTTGTCGGCATCTATTTGATAATAGTAACGACTGTAAAGTACGATTTAGATCAGCATCAAACTATTCTGATAAGCAGGATATAGACGCTAAAGTAATTTGGAAAGCCCCCGATAATATCGATATAGCCTTAGTAGAATTACCAGAAACTATCGAAACTTTTGATCCTGTAGACTTTGGGTTGTTACCTGATAGTAATAGTGGGGAAAAAGTTAAGTTTGAGTTTTTGGGGTGGCCTGAATGGGGGTTGATTAAAACTGATAAAAAAGAAAAGGCGACAAGACTTCATATTGAGGGTATTATTTACACAGCAGATGTTTCGCCAGATGGTCTATTAGTCTTAGAAGTTACTCGGAAGCCGTCAATTTTAGAGGTAAAAAAGGCTAATTTAGAGGCAGAACCAAAGTCCCCTTGGCAGGGGACATCAGGGGCAGCAATTGTTTGTAATGGGTTAGTGGTGGGTGTGCAGAAATGGCATCAAAATCCAGATCGTCCTGAATCTTTAGAAGCTGAATCTTTGGCAAGGGTTTATGACAATCCCGAATGGTGTGAGATATTAGAAAACCATGATATTGATCCTGAACCTAACCGCGTTATATCCGCTTCTTTAAAATCTTCTTCCTATCGCAATCAAGCTCCTCCTAAACCGAGTTATTTTGTGGAAAGACGAGAGGTTAGTATTGAGTTAAAACAACTTTTATTGTCAGAAACAACGGAAAAAACTGGAACTTTAGTTATTAGTGCGATTTATGGCTTAGGAGGTATTGGTAAATCCACTTTAGCGGCAGCTTTAGCACAAGAAAAAGAAGTTCAAGCTTTTTTTCCTGATGGCATTTTCTGGGCAACTTTAGGACAACAACCAGATATTTTATCCTTTCTTCATGGCTGGATTCAAGCTTTAGGAGATTATAATTTTAAGCCGACGGGTATTGATGCGGCATCCTTACACTTGAGGACTTTATTGGCAGATAAAAAGGCTTTATTAGTAGTAGATGATCTCTGGAATGTGGAAGATATTGATCCTTTTATAGTAGCAGTAAATCACTGTAAATTATTAGTAACCACTAGAGAAGTTCCCGTTAAAGGGGCAATTCGTTATGATTTGGATGTGATGACGGAAAGCCAATCTTTAGCCTTATTAAGGGGTTATTTAAAGCATGAATTAAATTTAGCAGATCAGAAACAAGCCAAAATATTAGCCAAAATTGTCGGTTATTTACCCTTAGCTTTGGAGTTGGGAGCAGCACAAGTTAAAGATGGGATTACTTGGGCTGAATTAATCGAAGATTTACGAGCAGAAATCGCTAATTTAGAAATTTTAGATCGCTTGGAAGCTGGAGATACTGCCAATGAAGAAAAGCGCAAACATTATAGTTTAATTGCCTGTTTTAATCTCAGTTTAAAGCGGTTATCGCCCCAAAGATTGCAACAGTTTATTTGGTTGGGAGTTTTACCTGATGATGTGACAATTACGGAAAAAATGGCAATTACTTTATGGGATTGTCGGCTAACGGAAGCGAGGAAAACCCTCAGATATTTACGCGGTAAAGCTTTATTATTAACAGGGGTTTCTAGTGAACAAACCTTCAGTTATCGTGTCCATGACCTCTTACATGATTTAGCCCGTAATCTTTTACAAGCGTCTTCTCATCCTGAAAGAGAGTATCAATTACCGGGGTTGGGTTTATCGATTTCTGAAGCTCATCGGCAACTTTTAACCCGGTATCAAAGACAGACTAAAAATGGTTTATGGCACAGTTTAGAGGATGATGGCTACATTTATAATCAATTGATTTGGCATTTGGAAAAGGCAAGAAAAATTGAAGAGATTCATCAATTACTGAGGGAGGAAACCGCGGAAGGAGGTAATGGCTGGTATAGCAAATGCGAGAAAGAAGCGAAAACGGCGATTTTTATCAAGGATGTTGTTAAAGCTTGGCAACTGGCGGAAGCTGATTTTGTGAATAAACCTAGTCAGTCTATGGGGTTACAGGTGCGCTATGGGTTGATCACCTCTTCTCTGAATAGTTTGGCGGGAAATATTCCACCGGAATTGATCGCGGCACTGATTCAGCATGAAATCTGGAAACCAGCGCAGGGATTGGCTTATGTGAGACAAAATCAAGATGCTAAGAAGAAAACGGCAGGATTAAGGGAAATTAGTCCCTGTCTTCCTCCTGCTTTGTTATCAGAAGCTTTAGAAGTTGTAAGAGCCATTGGGGATGAACACTACAGAGCAGAGGCATTGACCGGATTAGCTCCCTATTTACCAGAAAGTTTGTTACCTGAAGCCTTAGAAGTGGCTAGAGAGATTGGGAATAATTGCTATGTAGGGGCATTGACCAGATTAGCTCCCCATTTACTGGAAAGTTTGTTACCCGAAGCCTTGAAATTGGCTAGAGAGATTGGAAATGAACCTTTCCGTGCAGAGGTATTAACCAGATTAGCTCCCCATTTACCGGAAAGTTTGTTACCCGAAGCCTTGAAATTGGCTAGAGAGATTGGAAATGAACGTTTCCGTGCAGAGGCATTGACAGGGTTAGCTTCCTATCTACCTGAAGTTTTACCCGAAGCCTTAGAATTTGCTACAGAGGTTGGGGATGAACGCTTCCGTGCAAAGGCATTGACCAGGTTAGCTCCCCATTTACCTGAAGTGTTGCCTGAAGCTTTAGAATTTGTCAGAGCCATTGGGAAGTTCTATGTCTATAGCCATTACAAGGTAGATGAATCCTACTTTCCGGTGGTCGGCGGAAGCATCTGTGCGGAGGCATTGACAGGGTTAGCTCCCTATTTATCGGGAAGTTTGTTACCCGAAGCCTTAGAAGTTGTCAGAGCCATTGGGGATGAACACTACAGAGCAGAGGCATTGACCGGATTAGCTCCCTATTTACCAGAAAGTTTGTTACCCGAAGCCTTAGAAATTGCCAGGGAGATAGGGAATGATCGCTATGCAGAGGTATTGACAGGGTTAGCTCCCCATTTACCGCAAAATTTGTTACCCGAAGCCTTAGAAATTGCCAGAGCTATTAAGCTTGAAGGCTACCGTGCAGAGGCATTAACAGGGTTAGCTCCCCATTTACCGCAAAATTTGTTACCCGAAGCCTTAGAAATTGCCAGAGCTATTAAGCTTGAAGGCTACCGTGCAGAGGCATTAACCGAGTTAGTTCCCTATTTACCTGAAGTTTTACCCGAAGCTTTAGCAGTTGCCAGAGGGATTGGGGATGAATACTTCCGTGCAAAGGCATTGACCAGGTTAGCTTCCCATTTACCTGAAGTTTTACCCGAAGCTTTAGCAGTTGCCAGAAGGGTTGGGGATGAACACCACAGTGCAGGGACATTGATATTGACGGGTTTAGCCGTCCATTTGTCGAAAAGTTTGTTACCCAAAGCCTTAAAAGTTACCAGAGCGATTAGCGATGCATTCACTTGTGCAAGGGCATTGACAGGGTTAGCTCCCCATTTAATGAAAATTTTCTTACCCAAAGCCTTAAAAGTTGCCAGAGCCAAGGAGAATGAATACTCCCGTGCAAGGGCATTGACAGTAATAGCTCACTATTTCCCTGAAGTGTTACCCGAAGCCTTAGAGGCGGCCAGAGCGATTAAGAATTTATACGACCGTGTATTGGCATTGACAGGGATAGGTCTGTCTTTCCCTGAAGTTTTACCCGAAGCCTTAAAAGTTGCCAAAGCGATTGGGAATGAATACTTCTGTGCAAAGGCATTGACAGAGTTAGTTCCCTATTTACCTGAAGTTTTACCCGAAGCCTTAGAAGTTGCCAGAACGATTGGGAATGGATATGAATACTACCGTGCAGAGGCATTGACAGGATTAGCTCCCTATTTACCAGAAAGTTTCTTACCTGAAGCTTTAGAAATTGTCAGAGCCATTAGGGCTGAATACCTCCGTGCAGAGGCATTGACCGGGTTAGCTCCCCATTTACCGGAAAGTTTGTTACCCGAAGCCTTAGAAGTTGCCAGAGGGATTGGGTCTGAATCCAACCGTGCAGAGGCATTACAAGGATTGACTAAGGTGTTAACGCCTGCCAATGTTGACCTATCCTTCTGGGAAAAAAACCTTCATGCTTTGGGTACTCTCACTCGTCCTAAATTCCTCGAAACTATTCCCAACTTAGCGCCTTTAATCCTTCATTTTGGTGGAGTGGTCGCCTTAAGAGAAGTGTATCAAGGGATTAGGGAGGTGAGTCGCTGGTGGAAGTGATTCTCCTGTCAATAATTGCTATAATAGCTAAAATGGTCATAATGGCTAGTTTCTATAAAGGTTAGTTATGAAAACATTAGGAGCCTCAGAAGCAAAAAATCGCTTTGGCGAACTGTTAGACTTGGCTCGAAGAGAACCAGTAAAGATAGCAAAAAAGGGACGTAATGTTGCAGTCGTGCTGTCAATCGAGGAATTTGAGAGATTTTCCGAGTTAGAAAATCAACTTTTGGCTTTACAGGCAGAAAAAGCTCATCAAGAAGGTTTTATCGGAACAACAGAAAGTGAGGCTTTACTGTCAGAAATTTTAAATGCTTAAGATTAACCTATCTCGACAAGCAACTAAACGCTTAAAAAAACTGCCAGATAAACACGCCAAACAAGTAGCCACAAAAATAACCGAACTGAGAACAAATCCCTATCCCCAAGATTCTCTAAAGTTAAAAGGATACTCTTATCATAGAGCCGATATTGGTGAATATCGAATCGTTTATCGTGTTGAGGAGCAAACACTAGAAATCTTGCTGATTGACAAACGAAACGATGATGAAATTTATAAACAACTAAAGAGAACAATATAGAGAATCTTAATTATCAACCATCAATTAATTAGCGATATTATTCCTGCTAAAATCAAGAAAAACAAATTATCTTTAAACACTCATGAACATTAATGTAACATTTCCCGAAGAACTCCTCATTGCTGCCAGAGAAGAAAAAGAAGCATTCTCTCGTAAAGTCATAATTTATACATTAGGGCATCTTTATCAAGAAGGAAAAATTTCAGCAGGAATCGGCGCACAAGTATTAGGATGCGATAAATATACATTTTATACACTTCTCTCTGAGTATGGTTTTTCCATTATTGATTACACAGCAGAAGAATGGGAATCAGAGATAGAAACCAGTTATAAATTAGCAAAAAAAATCAAAGAGAATGAAGATAATTGTTAATTCTACACCGATCATCGCTTTATCTTTGATTAATCAATTAGACCTTCTTAATCAGCTATTTGATGAAGTGATTATTCCCTTAGCAGTCTATCAAGAAATTGTCATCACCGGAAACGATAAACCGGGGGCGAAAGAACTCAAAAACGCCAATTGGATTCAAGTCCAAGAAGTTGTATCATCATCTCCTCTTGAACCGCTATTATTAGGATTAGAGCGAGGAGAATTAGAAGTTATTCTCTTGGCAATTTCAATTAAACCAGACTGGGTAATTATAGATGAGAAATTGGCAAGAAGAGTTGCTAAAGCAATGAAATTAACTGTCAAAGTAACCTTAGGAATTCTCTTGGTTGGTTTTGATATGGGTTATCTATCTAAACAAGAAATTTTAGATCTATCACAACAGTTAATTAATCATGGAATTCGTATTAGTTCTCCGATTATTAATTGGCTAAAAACAGAATTAGACAATAGATCTCTTGCATAAGTCTAGACAAAATAGGATAAAATAGTCCAAGAGTTAAGATTGAAAGATGACTTACGAACAAGTAAAAACTTTAAAGCCAACAGAGTTCAAACGCTTGTGTGGCGTGTATCCAGATACATTTAAGGATATGGTAACAGTCCTAAAGGCAGAAAAAGTTTGGCAAAAAAAGACAGGTAGACCGAGCAAATTGAGTACAGAAGACCAACTACTAATAACATTAGAGTATTGGCGAGAATATCGCACCTATTTTCATCGGGGAAATAGCTGGGGTATTAACGAATCAACGGCGTATAGAATTGTTAGGAAAGTAGAGAATATTCTCATCAAATCAGGTCTGTTTAATCTACCCGGAAAAAAAGCCCTATTAGAAAGTAATAGTGAAAGACAAGTAATAGTGGTGGATGTGTCAGAACATGAGATAGAAAGACCCAAAAAAAAACAGAAATCATACTATAGTGGCAAGCAGGGATACCACACATTAAAGTCGCAAGTCGTTGCCGATCTCGCGCAGCG
>NZ_JADEXI010000187.1:0-7815 GCF_015207185.1 Microcystis sp. LEGE 08355
GGGTAAAATCGAAACGAGTAGGCTTTTTCCATGTCTCACATTTTAGCATATATTTCGTAAATGTGCTAATATTTAACAGTAAAGCCGTCGTAGAACGACGGGGTTTCAGACCCAAATTTTCGATGACTTATATAGTTTTCTAGGGTAGCCGCCACGTTATCGGGATTCTTGGTCAAAAATGCCTGAACACTCCCTTGCAGACTTTCTCCCAGATTGCCCCCATTGGCAATCACAAAGGGTGCGTAGCGTCGCCCCCCTTCCAACAACACATCCCCAAATTCAGCGGCGGTGGTGCTTTGGTTTGCCCCTTCCCCACTGGCCCGCAAAAAGAAGTTATTCACCGCTTGACTTAAGGCGGTACGCGCATAACCCGATTGACTGGGTTGAATTAACTCTGTCAGGTTGCCATCTCCATCTAAATCGAGGCTATCAAAAACGGCTCCGTTATCATCGGCCACTGGATAGAGACCGACAACGTTATTGAAGAAGGCTCCCGTCTGTTTAAGTCCTTCCTCAATGGCTCTGACCTGTATGCTACCGGGCAAGTTACTGAAGTTGAAAACCAGAGAACCTTGTCCATTACCCGTATCTTTAAATTCAAGGGTTTGGGGATTAACGTCTTGATCGGGTAGATTGGTAATTTCTAGGGTGAAATTAACCGTTGCGTCTGGCGTGGCATTGGGAGCCGGTTTGAGGGTGGTGTCCGTCACTGCCACCGTCAGATTATAGAGGGATTGGGCTTCAAAATCAGCCTTACCGATGAAGAATAATTCCCGGCCACGAATCTGGAAACTGCTCTGATCATTGCCCAACAAAGAAAGGCTATTTGTCCCCAAGGCATCATCGCTGATCTGAATATCGGCAACTTTGACACCTTGACTGGTATCGGTATTTTCAGCGATCGCATTGGTACTATTAGCAAGAATTAGGGCTGTGGGAGCTTCGTTGACATCGGTGATGTTTAAAGTGAAGGTTTGGGTGAGATCGGGGGTGACACCAACGGTTGTATCATCGACATTGACGGTGACTTCGTAACTGTTTTGAGCTTCAAAATTAGGGGTAAAACCGACATAGAAAAGAGCCGAATTCTGAATTAAGAAGCGCTCCCTATCCCGTCCCGTGAGGAAGAGATTATTGGTTCCTAAACCATCATCTTCAATCAGGAGGTCGGCGACTTTAAATTCTGGGGTGACATCGACATTTTCCGCTAACTCGGTGACAGCATTTTGGAAAATTAGGGCTGTGGGAGCTTGATTACCGGGAGTTTCATTAACATCATTGACAGTAATTGTCAAGTTTTTCTCAAAACTTAGTCCCCCTTGATCGGTGGTTTTTACCCGAATACTGTAACTATTCTTGGTTTCAAAATCGGGGGAATTATTAATCTGTAATTGATTCCCCACAATCGAGAAGGCAGTATTATCTGTATCTCCTGTTCCTGTAACTAAACTATAGATAAAGCTATTACCAGTATCGGGGTCTGTGGTAGAAAATGTTCCTATCACTGTGTTAACAGGGACATTTTCATTTACTGTTGTCGCACTTAAGGCTAAATTTGTTGGAGCTTGATTACTAGGAGTTTCATTAACATCATTGACAGTAATTGTCAAGGTTTTCTCAAAACTTAGTCCCCCTTGGTCAGTGGTTTTTACCCGAATACTGTAACTATTTTTGGTTTCAAAATCTGGGGAATTATTAATCTGTAATTGATTCCCCACAATCGAGAATGCTGAGTTATCTGTATCTCCTGTTCCTGCTATTAAACTATAGGTAAAGCTATTACCAGTATCGGGGTCTGTGCTGGAAAATGTTCCAATTACTGTGTTAACAGGAACATTTTCATCTACGGTACTGGCACTTAATGCTAAATCTGTGGGAGCTTGATTACTAGGAGTTTCATTATCAGTATCGGTAATGATTCCCACAACTGCGTCAGTCGTACCTATTGTATAACCCGTCCCAGGAGCAAGGTTTAAAGTTACGGTTTCATCATCTTCAACATTTGTATCAGCAGTGGGGTCAATTGTTACAGTCGCAGTATCTGAACCAGCAGCGAAAGTAACTGTTCCTGTTGTACTTGTAAAACTTGCTGCACCAGTTTGAGTGTAATCTGTATTAAGGGTAGCTGTCCCCCCGACTGTGTAATTGACTGTCAAAGCATCAGTTGTTACTCCGGTGCGAGTGAAGGTATAGACTAAGTTAGTTGTTCCGTCTTCTGTAACACTTGTGGGAGAGACAGTAAGAGTAATAATGGGAAGGGTGACACTGGTATTATCACCATCATCATTAGTAATTGTTCCTAATCCTTGATTATCTGTAATCAGCGCATTGCTAGGATTAGAAAGGTTAATCAAGAAAGTCTCATCCGGTTCAATTGCAGTATCACCATTGACGGAAATAATAATATCTTGGCTGATTTGTCCGGGGATAAAGGTGAGAGTCCCTGTTGTGGCTGTATAGTCGCTTCCTGCTGTTGCTGTGTTATCAGCAGTGCCATAATTTACGGTAATTGTTTGGGTACTTGTGGTTGACAATGTAACTTTAAATATCAGGTTATTTGTTCCTGAATTGTTTTCTACAATTGTCGGATTTGAGATAGTCAAGAATGGTTTATCCCAATCGGCTGCTGTCCAGGTAGTTGTTGCTTGCCAAGTTTGGGGTGTCCATTCATCAATACTTTTCCAAGCATCTGCTGACCATTTAGTTGTAGCTTGCCAAGCGTTATCTCCCCAATCAGGTATGGCATCCCAAAAGTTATCAATTGTCTGTGATGCTGTAGCTGTTGTTGCTATTTCATAGCTATTTGTGTCCAGAAAAGATGATGCAAGCGTTTGCGTTGAATTGCTTTGATTTGCAGTTGATGGAGATAAACCAAGTTTCTTGTCAGACTGTCCAATAATCGCATTCCACGCATCTGAAGTCCAAGATTTAGCTGCATTGTAAGCGGATTTTACTGCATCGGATATATTTCCAATACTATCAATGACAATTCCAATTGCTTTTCGATTCAGTTCAACGGTTCCACGATAAGTTAAAGCAGCACCCAGAATTGGACGTATTGCAGCAACGGCTGCTTGAAGAGCAAAATAATCAGCATCAGGCAAATATGTAAACCAGTAACTACTTAAATCAGTGGTATTTCCGTTGGCAACTTTCCGAGTTAAATCTGTCGGCTTTGACAAATTAGTTCTTGTAATAGTTTGATTTAAGACGGGAACTGAATGTTTTTCAAAAGTAATTGCAGATGTTAGTTTTGAATATTTTTCTAAGTTCCAGACTCCACTCAGATATTTTGAACCTGCAATGCTAACCAAATCAGCCGAGGTTATGTAATGAGTGACACCTAAGTTATTAGTAGCGTTGAAATTAATGCCGGGTTGTTGAGAAATACCCGGACTATTGAAAGTAACAATCTTTCCGAGTTGTCCTGTATAACTACCCCCTACCCACTGACTTAATGCACCGCCTAAACTATGACCTGTAATATTAGGTTTTAGAGTCAATCCGCTTACGGGATTAGTTACTTCTGAAAGCCATTGATTGACTGCGGCTTTATTGTTAGTAAATTGATTATAGCCAACTCCTTCGGTTTCAGTATCACTTAATAAATCTTTACCAGATGAAAATACAGTACCCCGAATAGCTAAAACAGGAGGTTTAGCAAGGTCATAAATTGTGCCATCAGTGAAGGTATAGGATTGATTGGCGCTGGTGAGTTGGTTGATTAGATTCTGTCCAGCGGTATAGGCGGCGGTATTGTTACCGCCTGAAGTATTGGCAATATCTTGCAGTAAGTTATTGCTATTGGATGTAAATTCATTGGCATTAAGGGGATTGGCTAAAACCAGAAAGAATTTTTCATCAGAAGTTAAACCAACAGCATCAAATCCTGTGGTAGAATCTTTGAAGACTTTATTGATACGATAGCCTTCGTAACCCAGGTCACTATAGTCATAGATCTTATCTACTTCTTTGCCTTTGTCCGTATCTGTCCAATTACGATAAGCGGTGTCTCTAGCCAAAATCTCAAAGGTTTGGTCGGTAGGAGGCGCACTTCCTAAAACAGTAATTTCTATTTGTTTACTGGTTTGTCCTGGGAAAAAGGAGAGGGTTTGTTTGACAACATTGTTAAAATCTTTTAATTGGTTAGGGTCTATTGAATTGGCACTTCCATCAAGGGTATAGTAATCAACGGTTATGGGTTTATCATAGGTTGAGGACAGTTTAACCTCGAAAATAACCTTCCCTGCGGGAGCATCAAACCGCGCATTACTGACTGATATCGTTGGTTTAGGTGGAGAATCAGGTGTGGGTGGGAGTGCGGTAAAAGTGGCATCATCATATATATTTGGATATTGTGGATCTATTGGATTTGCTATCCATTGACCATTAATCCAGCTGGATTTGGATGTAGTTGAATCTCCATCTGAATCTATATACCAAACTTGGTTCGCAGTATGTCCACTAATAATACTATTTGAACTCCATGTACCATGATTGTAAATACCGCCACCTAAGTTGGCATTATTGTTAGTAAGAATGTTATTCGTTAATGTTAATGTTCCATAGTAGTTGTAAATTCCCCCTCCGTCATAAGCAGCCGTATTACCAGATATTGTATTGTTAGTTAATGTTAATGTTCCCCGGTAGTCGTTGTAAATTCCCCCTCCGTCATAAGCAGCCGTATTACCTGTTATTGTACTGTCGGTTATTGTTAATGTTCCCCAAGAGTTGTAAATTCCCCCTCCAGAACCAGTAGCCGTATTACCAGATATTGTACTGTTGGTTAATGTTAATGTTCCCGTAGAGTTGTCAATTCCCCCTCCGTCATAAGCAGCCGTATTACCAGATACTGTACTGTCAGTTAATGTTAATGTTCCATAGTTTTCAATTCCCCCTCCAGAACCAGTAGCCGTATTACCAGATATTGCACTGTCGGTTATTGTTAATGTTCCCGTAGAGTTGTAAATTCCCCCTCCAGAACCATAATAACCAGTAGCCGTATTACCAGATATTGTACTGTTGGTTAATGTTAATGTTCCCCTTCCCCAGTTGTAAATTCCCCCTCCAGAATAAGTAGCCGTATTACCTGTTATTGTACTGTTGGTTAACGTTAATGTTCCATCGTTCTCAATTCCCCCTCCAAAATTAGTAGCCGTATTACCAGATATTGTACTGTTGGTTAACGTTAATATTCCCCTTCCCCAGTTGTGAATTCCCCCTCCAGTATTACCAGATATTGTACTGTTGGTTAATGTTAATGTTCCATCGTTGTCAATTCCCCCTCCATAAGTAGCCGTATTACCTGTTATTGTACTGTTGTTTAATGTTAATGTTCCCCCGTAGTCGTTGTCAATTCCCCTTCCTGCTTTGTTGCTGATATAGAGATTATTTAATGTAACTCCAAGTTGACTAGAGTTACTTATAATAGAATTATAATCATTCTCCCCAGAGATAGGACTAGCATTATTAACAATAGAAGCTAGTGCTGTTCCATCAGTTTCAATGGTAATCGTACCTTGTGTCTTCAAACTGCGATCGTCTGTTGTCGTATTATTAACATAAGTCAATTCATAAGTCGTTCCTGATTTCAGCTTAATAATATAGGGAGTATTAGGACTTTTATTAGCAATTGCCACAGCATCCCGCAAAGATAAACCACTCCCAATAGTGGCACTTCCATCATTCTCATCTATAGTAGTATTGACAATTAAAGTAATTGGTGCTGTTTGTTCAACCCCTATAAATTGTCCCCCTAAATCAATAACAGAACGATCATCTTCTGCTTGAATATAAGTTAACTCAGCCTCAGTTAAATTAACCCCTCTCACCAGATGAGAAAATAATTCTCCCTCATCCCCCACCGTATCCACCCTATTAATTTGAGCATCCACAAAATGCCCAATTTCTTCTAAAATCACCGCAACCAAAGCATCTAAACTAGCAGAAGCAAAAAAACTTTCAGATAGATATATCTTATTGGTGCTAATCCCATAAGCGCCATTTGCACTACCTAAAACACTGCTGTTGACAACCTCAATCTCAGGAAGTTGACTAAAATTTCGGCTTTGCCACTGTTGTCGTAATTGCGTCGCCTTAACCACATCATAACTTGTGCCAAAAGCGATGGCCAAATTTGCCCAAAAGCCATCAGATTGAGCGAAATCGAACAAAATATCGTCAATAGCAGGAAAAATCGGCAACAGGGTAGAAGTCATGACATTAACAGCAAAGGTTTATTGCTAACAGTTTTAGCCCAACAATCGCCAATTTTTCAATACCCCTGTAACAGAAATTAACATTTATTACAAGAAACCGGGTTTCTCAAAGAGTTTCTCAAAGAAACCAAGAAGAAACCGGGTTTCTCAAAGAAACCCGGTTTCTAAATAGGTTCTCAAAGAAACCCGTTTTCTAAATACAAGAAAACGGGTTTTCTAAATAGTTTCTCGAAGAAACCCGTTTTCTAAAATCACAACTTAATCTAATTCATTTGCCGTTTGCAAAACCTCCTGATAAAGTTGACGACTGATGCGAAAATTTGCTTGGAGTATTAGAGCATCGATTATGGGTTGAACCTTAGCAATCAATCCTCTATTTTTAGCGATTAAAAGAACTCCTAGAACCCCCGTAATTGACAGCCCCAAACGCACAGCCTCCCTCCGTCCAAGACGCTCATCAATTAACAATTCATCTGCTTTTAATTCTAAGGCAAGAGCGATTGCTTCTGCTTCGCCAATATCTAAATTATAGTCATTGCTCAAACAAGCCACAAGTTCCAAATTAGAGGCTTGTTTAACCTGTATCCAGTTCAGAGAAATTATCGCTTTAATGCGGATATCTTCCTCAGTTAAATTGGCTAATTCATTGGCAACTGCTTGGGGAATAACAACATTAGTATAAATATCTTTTAAGATTGACAGATAACCAACAAGAGCAAGACTGCTGAGAGGAGAAGTATCGCTAATAATAATCACAGCCAACCTTTCTCTTTTAAATGCTTAATATCTTCCTGAAACTCAGCAACATCATAGTGAATACAAATTCCTCGTTCAGAAAGCAGCCGTTGAAACTTGATTTGATTAATACCTAATAACTCACTTGCTTTTCCTAAGCTAATCTTATCTTGTTGGAATAACATAACAACAATTTCCTTCAACAGTTCATCCTCTGATAAACCACTTGCTTTAATCACTTCTTGGGAAATAACTAGAGTCATATTTTCTCCGTATTTTGATAAGAATTATACAAATGCTATCCTATGTTTTGCGGTCTGTCAATTCCCTTTGGCAGACCTCACTTCTAACTGTTAACTGTTAACTGAAATTCCCTCTCCGAAGCAATCTTACCCCTTGTCATGGCGAAGATGCGATCGCTAACGTCAAACCTAGGCAGTTAAAGTATTCAACCAATTGATTAAATCTTCAACTGTAGAGAAATCGAATAAAGCTTCTCCTAATACTTCAACATCATCAATACTTAACTCCATGATTTTAGTTTCTAATGAAGGATTAATCTCCCCTAACTTGCGTTTAAGTTGACGAATAATCAATGTCTTTTCCCGTTCAATACCTTGTTCGATACCGCGTTCAATACCTTGTTCGATACCTTGTTCAATACCTTGACGCATCCAACTGGTAGTAATTTGCATAACTCCCTCCTGTACGGGTTGACTAAATGTGCTAATCTCTTCTTGAAATTGTCTCTCTTCGACTGGATTAAGATTAAGATAAGTATCAATAAATCCAGAAATTAATTGCATTTTTGCAGGATTTAACTTTAAAGTAATTAACAAGCGCAGACATTCAGCCTTTACCT